>JAEOTC010000053.1 GCA_016840035.1 Candidatus Hodarchaeota archaeon
CAAAGAAGATGACAAATGCATCACTCCATGATTCTGTGATTGTAATCTGATTACGAGAGGTGTTCCACCAATTACGCCAGTTACTTCCTAATAAACCATCAAAATTGACCTCTGGATCACCATAAACGGCAATTGTCCATAATAGGAATCCCAATCCTGGACTACTGTGTAAGGGATTCTCTACAATGAGCATAGGCAGTAGGTTTGAAGTGAGGAGATTATCTAATGTTAAATTTTGCAGTTCTGGATTAGTAGAAGTATTGATAATCTGATTCTGATAATAAAAACTGATGATTCCGTAATCATAGGGAATAAGGAAGTGTTGAGGATCAAGATTCTGAACCAAGTTTGGATCAATTTGCGAAATGGGGGTTGGGGTATATGATTCTAAAATAGTGGATATATCCTCAATTAAATGAATAAGGGTGTTATCTATACCAATCACCACATCAGCCACAGGATTACTTTTTTCTAATTCTAATCTTGTGATGAGTTCATTCGCGTCATTAAATCGCCTAATCCGAATATCATCTTCAGGTATACCAGAGAATTGTGAAAAATTTCCCTCGATATCAAAAAATGGATCTTTCAGCAAACTGTCATATGTATAGACTTCTAACTGGTTCGCTTGACTTGCTTCTATCTTAAAGGACGCTAATGATAGTGGCGTTCTACTAAAGCCAAATAATAATATTAAAGTTAAGATTAACAGATATTTGTTCCAATTTCCTTTCATAGAATCACCCGAATTTACTTTCAGGAACTTCAAATGTACTCCGTCCCAGATCGCTTAAAAATATAGGTCTGTGTTATAGCTGCGCTATATGATGTACACTGACCATAGAACTAACTAATCTAGTAGAGTCCCTCTCATTCATCAAATTTCAAGGCGTTTGAAGCCCTGTATTGCTAGCTCCTTAAAATTAACATCCGAAACATACTTCTTAGAGTGTGTAAGTATATCATTTTGTAAACGCATTACTTGTAGGGCATACCAAAGAGCAGACATTAAATTCATTAAATCTTTATAAGAAGAAAATTGGTCCAGATCAATATCCAAATTATTCTGGGCCTTGTATGTATTTAGTAGTAGGGCTTCTAGCGTAGAAGAAATAGAATTCTGAGTAACCAGATAAGCAAGATCAATAAGAGGTTCTCCGCAAGTAGTATACTCCCAGTCAATAAGAAAACACCGTTGATCAGATTTAATTATATTTGAGAACACTAAGTCCCCATGAATCCGAGTTAAAGGTTCAAATGTCTTTGATTGTATTAAGGTTTCAGAAGATTCCTTATAGAATGCATTAATCAAAGAAATTTTTGGTAAATCTGACTCTTTGGGATTTTTATATTGACTGTATTCTCGAATATACCGTTCGATGACATCAAAGTAATGATAATCTGCCATACTAGAATATTGTTGGTTATGAAGAATAGAGAGAGTAGAAACTAGGTTCTCAATGTTTGATTTTAGCTCTGCAGCATTCAAAACTGTTCCCTCAATCCAGCTCCTTGTAAGGAAATATTTCTTCTCTACTTCGTGAGTCTTAAACAATTCAGGCATAAAATCAGCATTCAAAAGTCGAGTGAAAGCAGAACTTTCACGAGAATATCTTAAGTGAACAGGATCATTCTTTTCATCACGCGGTAGGTATTCCTTTAACAAGAAGGAATCATTGATTAGAATATTGCGATTATTTAATCCTCCTTTGATAAATTGGACTGATTTAATGTTTTCAGGAAGAATATGTTTTGGAATTCCTTGTAAAGATGATAAATCAAGTACCATGAATGAGCGATCCTAGGATGATGAACTTAACCCGAATGTGGTATGATGACAATAATTAAAGGAAAATCAGGTAAATCTTTAATATCTCATTTGTCAGCTTTCGAATAAGAGTATTTCCTGTGGTAAAAAAAATGAGTTTTGTTTGTGAAATCGTTCCCTCGAGTTTATTAACTCCATTAAGACGAAATATTGCGCAAAAGTTATCAAAAAAGGGATGGAAACAAATAGAAATCGGTGAACTTCTGGGTGTGTCTCAACCAGTCATTTCATCATATTTAGGCTCTTCTCCGATCAATCCAACCTCAATCACTAGTAATCCAATGTTTGAAGGATTGGTTACTAAGATAATTACAAAGGTAACTCAAGAAAAAATCACTAAAATCGAATTAATGGAAGAAATCTGTAGTGTTTGCCAAAATTTTCGTACAGCAGGTCCCATCTGTGAAGTTCACCGAAGAACAGCAGAAATAGACTTTTTATCGAACTGTTCAATATGCTTTCCTTCTGAATCATCACGAAGAATTTTTGATGACAAATTAAGTATCACTAAAGAACTATACGAAGCAGCAGTGAGATTAGTCACCTCTGGAGAGCGATTTGCGCAGTTGATACCCGAGGTAGGATGTCAGTTCGTATGTACTACAGAAAGTCCTGAGGAAATCGAGGGAATTGCGGGATTTCCTGGAAGAATAATAAAAGTAAAAGACAAAGGACAATTCATTTCATACCCTGAATTTGGACAAGGGGGAACATTAACTCAGATCCTTCAGTACTTCAAAAAGCAATCCTCACAATTCAATTCCTTGATATCTATCCGACGAACAGACATGATTCTCGAAATAATTTCGTCAAAAAAAGAAGTTTTACTAACAGTGGAAGCAGATAAAGATTGGATCCAAACTCTACAAGCTTTTACCACACAACAAATCCAAGAAATCGAAATCATTGCCGATGCGGGAGGAATGGGGTTTGAACCACTCATTTATCTTTTTGGAAAGACACCCAGTGATGTTGTGGATTTCTTATTGAAGAAATTTTAGCAAACCAAGCATTTCAGAGGAAGGGGAGAATCCTTCAGCAAGAAGGGAAGTTTATCACCCCGTAATTTCATATTTTAAAAAAAAGTGGATGAATCTCTCAGTAACACTGAGTAGATGCATAGAATAGGAGAAATCCATATAACATTCTGATAATATGAAATTGTATTAATTATAATCTTTAGAAAAAAACAAGGGAACTTGATAGAAAGTAACTCGACTTTTTGCAGGTCCTAGAATTCCCATGAAAGATGGGTGTATTTATGCAAGAAAAATTGAATCTTAAGTTGAAACGAGGATTACTTATACTTCTGATAATAATTTCGTTTTTCACAAATCTAACACTTACTAATCCAGCAGAAATAACCGAAGATTCAATAGCACCGGTCGTTACTATAATCTCACCTGTAAATGGGTCAATTTTTGAATTAGGAATGGATGTTGAATATTCATATACAGTATATGACCTCAGTAGTACATTTGTAAGAGTTCGACTTAATGGAACTATGGTTCCTGATACAGAGATATTTAAGGGGTTATCAGTAGGAATATATGAACTTAATATCGAAGCTATCGATGAATTTGGCAATAGCGGTTCAGATGAAATTGTTTTTATTGTAAAAGACGTCGCTCCCCCCGAAGTGACAATTATCTCACCATTCAATTCAAGTACTTTTGAGCTTGGAGACAAAATTTACTATACGTATAGAGTAACAGATATGGGGGAAGAAAAAATGATCATCTATCTTAATGGGGACATAGTGCCGGATAATGGAATTTTACCCTCTCTAGAGATTGGAACTCATAATTTAACTATAATAATATGGGATGATACTCTTTGTGTTGCTGGAGATCAGGTCATATTTTTTATTCAGGATACTGTTTCTCCTCAAGTAATTATTCATTTCCCAGAAAATAATTCTATCCATGAGCTGGGAACTGAAGTTAAAGTTGAATATGACGTTCTTGACAAAAGTAATACTTCCGTGAACCTTTTATTCGATAATTTTAAGATAAATGAATCAGGAATTATTAAAAATCTCTCTGTAGGTCAACATTCACTCAGAATAGAAGCAAACGATGGATTTAATCCTCTTGGATATCTTGAGGTGTTTATATCCGTCGTAGATACCACAGTACCTGAAGTAACAATCCTCTCGCCAATTAATAATACATATTTTGAACTAGGAAGTAATGTTTCCTATAATTACATTGTTGACGATTTAAGTGAACTTACAACAATCGTAAAACTTAATGGTAATCTCATCAACGATACAGGGATAATCAACAACTTGATAGTTGGGGAATACATTATTTCTGTTGAATCGATGGATCGATATGGTAACAGTGTTTGTAAAGAAGTAAATTTTTTCATTAGGGATACAATATCTCCTATTGTGGTTATAGATTCCCCCATAAATATGTCATCATACGAATATGGTACGAATGTTGAATACTCGTATACAATATTCGATTTAAGTAACGTGAGTGTGGTGATTAAACTCAATAGCAACCTTATTGTTGATAATGGGACTCTAGCTAATTTGACTGTAGGAACTTACACTCTCCAAATTGAAGCTATAGACGATTCACAAAATAAAGGTAATTGTATTATAATGTTTTCAATTCAAGATACTACTGCACCAGTAATTGTGATATCATCACCTAAGAATAATACAACCTACGAAGTTGGAACAAACATAACTCTAAATTATACTGTATTTGATCTAAGTAATACAACAATGAGTATGGGTTTGAATGAAACTTTGATCCAAACAAATGATACTATTGGTGATCTAGGTATAGGAACCTATACTCTAACTATTATGGCAAAAGATAATTTTAACAATACCAGTACAGAGAAAATAACGTTTTATATTGTTGAATCCATGTCATTTAAAGCCAAAATTAGATATTGGCTGAGAAAGGTTAAAATTTTCTTCTTATGTAAGAGAAACTTTACAGATTATTACCACTACTGTTGTAAGCATTTTTCTGATCTTCAAAACATCATTCATCACTTTTGGATAAAATGGAGAGCTTACTTCCAGAAAATTTGGTATAAATCGGCTTTTTAAATCGTTGGAGCATTTCTTTACATAATATTATCCAGAATTCATTCCTTTCAATACAACTCTAATCGTTTCCACAGCCATAAAAAGGGAGAAAACGATGTAATAGCCCTAGAATCAGCCCTTGGAATATTGTCGAGTTTCTAATAATAAAATTATAAGAACCCGACATATCACATTAGATACACAACAGATGGATTTGAATATTGAAGAGCTCTACCCCTCTGAGATTTTTGTCGGAAATAATCGGAGACTTTCACTAGAAGAGTATTTAAAATACGGGCCTTAAATACTCGAAGGGTTTCACTAGATAACCTCTTAAGATATTCTGATAGTTTATCTAGGTATTGATGATTTTACGACGTTGCAACTAGGGGTGTAATTTCTCTTAAATTGTGATTAATAGGCAGAGATGCCAGACACACAATTAGAAAAATTACAAAATCGTAGAGTAAAAGACTAAAGGAATCTCCGTAGCTGAAAACATCAACTACATATGAGTGAAATCACAACAACAACGTTAAGAAGGTTAAATTTGTTTAAAGTTAACGCTTTACTGTTCTAATTATAATATAGGGTGAGATTATGTTAGAAAAAATTAAAATTCTATCAAAACAAGGATTACTAGCTGTTTTATTAGTAACACTAGTAATGGCGAATTTTCCTCTCCCAATACACACTGTAGCGGCAGAGGACACAACCCCACCAGTGGTGACGATAAACACTCCTGGAAATGGCTCAATTTTTGAGTTAGGGGTAGAAATTACATACAGCTACTCCATTGTGGAGACATATCCCACAACAGAAGAGGTACTACTAAATAGCAATCCCATTGCAGATACAGGAACAATTACAGGGCTGGGAGTAGGTACGTACAATCTAACGGTTATATCTACAGATAATTCAAGCAATGTAGGATGGGATCAGATAATTTTCTTTGTATCAGATACCGTTGCACCAGCTGTGACTATTACTACACCAGCGAATGCAAGTATATTTGAATTAGGGGCGAATGTGGCATATTCATATACAGTAGATGATCTTAGTAGCACATCAGTAGTAGTTCGAAGGAATGGAATCGTAGTATCAGATACTGGATTATTTGTAGGGCTTCCAGTAGGTACCTACACACTCAATATAGAAGCTACAGACGCTCACAGTAATGTTGGTACAGATGAGATTGTTTTTTTCGTTGCAGATACTACTTCACCAGTGGTGACCGTCACCTCCCCAGGAAATACTTCATTGTTTGAGTTTGGAAGTGATGTTACATATACATATGATGTATTGGACATGAGTAGCTATTCTTCTACTGTATATTTAGATGAAGGAGTGGTAGCTGATACAGGGATTCTGACAAATCTAATAATTGGCACACATAATCTGACCATAGAAGTAGTAGATGATTATAGTAATGCAGCAACTGATCAAATAACATTTTTCGTCCAAGATACAGTTTCCCCAGTTGTCACAATAACTTCACCAGTAAATAATTCCAATTTCGAGCTGGGGAGTGATGTGGCGTATACTTATACCGTTGATGATCAAAGTGCTACTTCAGTAACAATCAATTTAGATGGAAGTCCAATAGCTGATACTGGTTTACTTTCAGGATTAGCTGTAGGAACTTATGTTCTCAATATTGAAGCAGATGATGGGTACAACGTTATAGGATTTGATGAGATTGTTTTTTCGGTTCTGGATTCAACAGTTCCCGTAGTAACAATAACCTCACCCAGTAATAATAGTTACTTTGAACTAGGAGGAGCAGTTGATTATACATATGCTGTAAACGATCTCAGTGGAGTTACGGTTGTAGTTAAACTCAATGGTAGTCCTATAACTGATGATGGAACATTAACTGGTCTATCAGTAGGAACATATACCCTAACTGTAGAAGCTACTGATATATACACTAATTTTGCATTTGATGAAGTGATATTCTTTGTGGAAGATTCTATTGCCCCTCTTGTAACCATAGATACCCCCTTAAATGCATCGATATTCGAGTTTGATTCGGATGTAAGTTATTCCTATACGGTTACAGATCTTAGTGGAACATCAATAGTAGTGAAGCTGGATGGAGCACCAATACCTGATAGTGGAGTGCTTAGTGGGTTATCAGTGGGAACCTATACCCTCACTGTAGAAGCCACAGAC
>JAEOTC010000054.1 GCA_016840035.1 Candidatus Hodarchaeota archaeon
AACAATATCCCCTATTGCGTCCAATATTGCATCATCCAGATCTACAGGTTCAAATGACAGATGGAATTGAATTGGGTCGTTTGATAGATTTATAGTCTAATATTATCTAAGCCCAATACTCACGGGTCCGTGCAAAATTGGCTTCATGGTGATAAATAGATGTTAGGAGATCTTCTGTTGATTTGTGAGGTTCGCGCAATATTCGGATGGCTGTAGTTGGACCAATCCCTCTCCCAGCCAATACAAAGGCAGCTCTTTTACCAAAAGATAGAATGATATCAGCAGATTTTTTCGCTGCTTTGAGCTCTTTTTTCTCATCCTTAGACAATTTAATGGTCTTATTGACTGATTTTCTCAATAAGGATTTTGTTCCAGTTTTATGTTGATTTACGACCGCAATATAACGAGATTGACAAAGAGGACACTGAATATCTTCGAGACTTTCTATTCGTTGAAGTTTTTCGTATTTACACGTAAGTCGCATGCATACTAAACGAACCCATGTATTCCGAATTCGTTTCTCAATCTTCTCTAGAATGATCGACGAGGGTTTTAACTTTAATACATTGGAGGAAATTGGCTCTGTAGCCGCTAAAGAGAGAGGAGTATCAAAAGAAGAAACTGGAACTTCTTCAATTTTAATTTTTTTCTCCTGAATTTTTTCAACAAACTGTACAATTAGCTTCAGATTCATATTCTCTGATAAAATCTCATTTACTGCCTCTTGGCCAACAATTGTTTCTTTATATCGAGATACAATGAACCGAGTCATCATAACTGAATTTTCGGCGGATTCTCCTAGTACTCCAAATCGTTTAGCTACTTGTCGAAGTCTCCATGCGAATAGATCTGTACCTTTAATACGATGTTCCAGAAGGGGTTGTATATGTTCAGGTTCGAGCGATTCGATCAAATTCTTCAAACTAATAGGACGGCCAAGGGATAAAAAGATGCTATAAGGGTCAGTTCGATATTGAATTGAGTGGCCTTGACGAGCTCCAATAACTGCAGAAAGGAGTAACCCAAATGTCTCATTTCCCCTCGATCCTAAAAAGCTATGAATTACAATTTGGCGACCTGTAGTTTCAATTAATAATCGTCCTTGTTTAGGTGTAAGTCCCCGTTCCTGCTGTTTCCGCACGAATTTTTTCAATTCGTATTGAATTTCATTATTGGTGGAATCCAAGATTGATTGATCTTCAAATAATTCCATTACTGTAGAAGACACGAGTTGGGAAACTGGAATTAGTTCTCCTTCCCAAGTCGGAATTGTTGCCTCTGTAATCCCCCTTACCTGCCGAACTTCAACTTTATCATCTTTTATTGCTAGGAGTTCCCATGGTGTGCCATTCAAGATAAAGACAGCTCCTTTATCTCCGCGAGTAACAATGAATCCTTCATCTAAATGTCCTACGCGAGCTTGTGATCCTACATCGATAACACTATACGATCTCTTAGTTGGGATACTACTCAGATTTGAGTAATAATATTTGTAAGATTTTTTCTTTATTCTAACCGAAATTACTTCAGTTTCAGAGTCTTTTATAATTGTAAAGAAGTAATTTTCCTTCCCAAATTTAAACAGGGGTGCTAAATCCTTCGGAGTAAAGTGACGGTAAGGAGCAGCCCTCGAAATGATTTTATGGATTATCTTCACGGAAGTTTCGCCGAAATCGAGCAGTATACCGATGATACTTTGGAAAAGAATATCATAGGCAAAAGAGTGAATTCGTGTCGGTTCAACTTTCCCTTCAAGGATCCGATTATTAATTAAATATGCCTCTAAAAGTTCTCGGGGAGTTTCAGTAATGATAATACCTTTACTTTCTTTATCCAAACCGTGACCCGATCTTCCCACCCTTTGTACCAAGGTTTCTATCCGTCGAGGGCTCATATATTGGATCACAAGGCTGATAGCTCCAATATCGATTCCTAATTCTAACGACGAAGTAGCAATTATCAGGTCAAGCGATCCCTCACGAACATCATTTTCTGCTCGTAAGCGACTTTGGGTGGATAAGCTGGAATGATGTACTTCAAATGAAATTTGTTGTTCAGTTGGAACAAAGTCATTGTACATTTTAAACCTATAACCTAGGATTTCCGCTTGTTGACGAGTATTAGTGAAAAGTAATACTGTACCCTGTTCCTGTTCTACAATTTCTAATAACCGTTGAAATCGTGAAGCTGCATCCTCAGTAGTATGGATTGTGGTAGGTAGAACATTATAATCTTCGGATAGTACTTTGGGATAATCAAGTCGTAAGTTCAATTCTTTTAGGCGAGGAATTTCGACGATTCGAGATTTGTGGCTTAAAGGAGCAAGGAAATCTAAGACTTCAGAAGGAGATCCGACTGTTGCAGATAAACCAATTCGTTGAACTGGAGCCTCGACCCGATGAACTAATCGTTCCAAAGCTAACGAGAGCTGTATACCTCGTTTTGATTCAACAAGTTCGTGAATTTCATCAATAATTATAGTCTGCACATTTTTTAAATGCACACGACCAAATATTTTTGCAGGAAGTAGCGCTTGGAGTAGTTCAGGAGTTGTGATAAGGATTTGGGGGGGATTTTTGGTCTGTTTTTGCCTTTCATAAGGAGATGTATCTCCATGCCTAACCCCTATCGTTATACCTAGTTTAGAGGCCAGTTGTGGAAGAACTCGTCTAAAGATATCACGATTTAATGATTTTAAGGGAGTAACTATTAACACTTTAACTGGTGTGGGGTCAGAAAGACTGAGTAATTTATGTAAACAAGCTATAATGGTTCCAAAAGTTTTTCCAGAACCAGTGGAAGCAACTACTAGAACATCTTCATTAGAAATAATAGCTTGTAAATATTCTAATTGTCCAGGAGTTGGAGTAATCCCTAAATCATGTAAAATGTCCTGTATTCTCTTATCTAAAAGTTTGAAAGACAAGTATGGTGATTCTCCAGAAGTTCACGGTAGAATAGAAATTTCTCAAGATATAGGGCATTCTTTTCTAAGATTAAGGAAGATGATAATTTATTTTCAATCGTTTCTTTACGGGTAAAAGAGGATAAGTAAATCTAAAGAAATATAATGTAAAAATCTACATTTCTCGATTATTTGGGAACAAACAAACCATAAATTAATAACATTACATGATTTGATTTTTTCTGAGAAGTACGAGTTCTGGAAGAAAGTTTCTTATCTTTTTTTTGAAAAAAGAACATTTTTCGAGTAAAGACTCACAGAATTGACAAATTTTATACTTTCAAATCAATCTTATTAGTGGTGATTTATTCTTGGAAAATCTAGATATCGGTGATAGAGCGAGTAAAATAATCGATAAAATATCACACTTCATTGAAACCTCAAAAGAGGAACGGAGAATGGACGGGATGGTGATATTATATTCGGGATATATTGATTCCACAATTATTGCAAAAATAGTAATGGATACGTTTGAAGAGGAAGAAATCAAGCTTCTAATCAGATCTGAGAGTGTATTCGATAAGCATACAGAGATTTTGAAGAATTCAATTAAATATCTTGGAATTCCGGATTCCCAGATAGTTCATTGTGATATTGCTCCTATAGTAAAACCGTTCAGCTCTGATACATTAATTCCTGGTCGATCTCGGGAAGTTCCCTCTCTCTATCAACCTTTAAGTTACTCCTTACTTAAGTCCTCATTAATTAGAGAGATTGAAGGTAACACTTATGATATGGTTGGAAAAGCGGAATCAGAGCGAGAGCGATTACTCCACAAAGTCATTGCACACAATAAATTACGATCTCGAATTCAGATGGCAGTCGCATATCTTACTGCAGAAACAGAAAATGCTCTCCTCCTCGGTACAATAAATAAAACTGAGATGCTTACGGGTCTTTTTACGAAATGGGGACACGGACACTGTGCAGACATCATGCCCCTCGGAAATTTTTATCGGACCCAGATTCTTCAGATCGCTGATTATCTCGATATCCCTTCACAGATAGCAAATAAAGCTAAGGCTGATCTTTTGCCAGGGATTCAAAATAAATATCAATATTTCTTCGAATTATCTGCTTTTGATGTCGATAGAATTCTTGTACGATTGGAACATGGTCTTTCAATAGATGAAATCAACAGAGAAACTGATATCGATCTCAATTTGATCGACAAGGTTAATCAATATTTTGCTTCCTCAGTATATACTCGAGCCGCCCCTCTCATACCAAAAATTTAGAAATTTTCAACATTGTAAGTTGGATAACTCAGATAGTATGAAAAACGAAACCAAGAACCGTAAGATACACTCCACTGAAGATTAGGAGGAGAAGGGAAATCGGAACCAATTTTTTCATGAAGTAAACAAAATTAAGAGGACGGCCTTCTTTACTAAGGATTGAGATGGCTAAAATAGATGCCGCACTACCGAATGGGGTTAATCCCCCTCCAAATGCTCCACCAAATAGTAACATAAACCATAGATATTGCGGATTTGATTCAGTGGCAGGAAAACTTTCTACAATTGAGATGAAAGCGGCAGTTACTGGGATATTGTCGAGAATACCACTAACAAATGAAGAAATCAACAGAATTAACCAACCCCCGACTACAATATCACCATTACTTATTTCAGTTAATGCATGAGCAATATCTTCCAAAATTCCTGTCGCCTCGAGGGTTCCAACCAAAATGAATAACCCTGCAAAAAATAAGAGAGTATCCCAATTTAATTCGTGTAAAAGACGATGTTCATCACTTTGTGTTAATACAATGGCTAAAATCCCCCCAATAATAGCTACTACTCCAATAGGAATTCCAAAAACAGAATCAGCAAGAATGAAACCGATAATTGTGAGGATCAGCGATAATGCTGCCAGATAAAACTTCTTTGGATCCTCCACAACACCCCATTCGTCAAGTGATAGGATCATTTGGGTATCTAGGCTATCTTGCGAACCTTTTCCTAAGGGAATCTTTTCAGGAGGGAACACTCTCCTTAGATAGATAATCGTCAAGGGAATAGCTCCAATGAGGAAGGGAATGGAAACCACTAAAAATGCTAGAAATTCAATTCCTCCCCGAGATCCAACCAATATTGAGGGAAGCGAGCTGATCAATGTAGCCATACCTGCTAAGCTCGTTGCTAGTACAGCTCCCAAGAGAAATGGTGTCGGATCATAATCTAAACCGTTAGAAACAGTAAGAATCATTGAACTAATAAGAATCATCGCTGTTACGTTAGCAAGAACGGTGGAAAGAGCAAAAGTGAGTAAAAAAGTCATAACAAAGAGAGGAAAGACACGTCCTTTCGAAATTTTTAACATACGAATGATTATCCAGTCAAATAATCCAGTTTCAGAAGTCGCTTCAACCAATATTGACATTCCAAAGACTACCGCAAGTACTTCCCATTCCATATATCCGTGGAAAAGATCACCTGCAGGTAGAATTACCAAAGACCATTTGAAACTATCAAATAAAAAGGAAGCAAGTAGAAGTGATATTCCACAAGACACAAAGATAATCGTGATTTGTTTTTCATGGTATAAAGCGACGAGTAGGAAAGTACCAACAAATATCACTCCGAATAAGAGAATATTTGCAACTCGAGGAGAAGAACCATAGATTTGTTGAAAGATCAAATATGAAATTATTAGTAATATCACGCCTAAGACAATTTGAGGAACTCTTGATGCTTTTAATAGAGAATAATTAAACCATTTCATGTAAAATGACTGTAGAGATAATATAAAAGAATTTTCGCTAGTCTTATCTTCAGTCATTTAATTATTCTCCAGATTATACCCTTACGCGGCAATTAGGGAATATGAGTAAGGTTTAGGAAAATATGTGATCCGGGTAGAGTTATAAAGCTCATTGCAACCTTAAGTATTTTCATAATAACGGTATATTATTGTCTTTCTATATATCCCAGACTTCAGAGGCCATCTATTGTTAGAGAAAGATAATTTATACCTAAGGAAGGTCATTACTGGCAAAGGTGGAGATTAATTGAATTTAGAAAAGGCACTAGAATTTGATTCCGAGAAAGTACAAGCACTTATCATAGATTATATAGGTTCTACGCTAAAAAAACGTGATATTGAAGGGCTTGTGATCATCTATAGAGATTGTCTTGAGAGTCTGATTAATGTAAAGTTAGCTGCTTCAATAGTTGGATGGGAAAATGTAAAATTATTAGTACCACGTGGCCGATTCAGCACAGACACAACAACACGAAGCTCTGACCTTCAAATTATTAAAAAATATCTTGAAATTCCGACTGATAATTTAATTCTTGTTAATATCGAACAAGCACTTACTGCAATAAATAATCTGACCTTTGAGAAAACAAAGTCTGCATATGGGGTTTCCACTCCTGGTATTAATCCTTTGTACAATTATAACTTGAGTTATTATCTTTTACGGGGAATGGCTCAATCAGAAATCGAAGATTCGACGTTCACTCCTCCTCAGAAGAAACCAACAACAGATCGTGAACTTTTCCATCAGAAAACGATTGCTCACTACAAGAGTAAGATCCGATTGCATATGCTACTGGCTTATTTAGTAGCTGAATCCGAAAATAAATCATTTCTTGGAGCTGTGAATAAAACTGAGTGGTTATTGGGCTTGTTTACCAAGTTTGGTACATACCATGCAGCAGATTTTCTTCCGTTAGCTAATCTTTATCGAACTCAGACGATGCAATTTGGGGAATATATGGGTCTTGGGGAATACCTAAAAACCAAAAAAAGAGAAACGCCCACTAGTTACAAATATCTCTTTGATCTCAGCTATAAAGAGGTTGATCAAGTCCTCATTAGACTTGAGGCTGGATTGCCTGTTGAAAAAATTCAGTCTGAGACTTCCATATCAAAATCATGCATCAAGAAAATCTTAAATAACTTCCAGGGTTCTGATTATGCACGATGTGTTCCATTAATCCCTAAACTGGATTAGAAAAAGAGAAGAAAAAAGAAAAGCTAGGGACGTTGAATTTCTAACCTTATTTCAGTTGGAATAGGTGTCATATCAAAAATTCGTCCAACAGGGCACATCTCCCGTGCCATTTCTAACGCTTTTTGCATTTTTTCCTCTGATTCATTTGTAACGACTGTGAATATAGAAACCATCTTCGTAACTGTCTCCATCTCTCCTGGTTTTTCAGCTTCCACCTTCATGTTTACAGAATCCACTTGTAATCTCATTTTATCGACTACTATCCTAAACATAGTGACTGTACAACCCGCATAACCCATGATGACATATTCTAGTGCAGTAGCAGCTGTATCCTCACCATTTTGATATGATGGTAAATCCATAGTGACAGAATGACCTCTACCATCATCAACTTCAGTTAGATAGCCACGTACCCAACGGGCATTCGATTTTAACATTTTACATTCCTTCCATTACCTATATCGCTCTACTAGTTAAAAACTCTGATTGAACTGTTTTCGTAAATTCAATCAGAAAATTAAAATCATTCCGTTATCAATTAAAGAAAAAAAGGGGAAAAAGCCACCTAAAATGGCAAAGAATATGTTTCTTCAATTATACTAGCATTGAGGCATATAGAAATAGTAAACCAATCAGCCCAGCAAAAATACATAGATGTCCCATTCCATCAATGCCTAATTTTACGCTTAATGTTTTCTTCCCAGTCTTCTTATCTGATTCAATATCAGCAATATCTTGATAAGGA
>JAEOTC010000055.1 GCA_016840035.1 Candidatus Hodarchaeota archaeon
AAAATCATACTCTTAGTTAGTTGCAACTTTTGACCTAAGTAATCAATTTCTGCTTTATAAACAGGATGATTGAGTGGATCTGTAATAGGAGACAGGATAACTGGCATAAGCTGAAGAAGGCCGTATTGATACAAAAAATCATGAATTGATTTCAGGATTACACTTTGAAACTTCAAAGTTATCGCTAAATCGTCACTGATAGAAAAACCTGATACTTTGGTACCATAAGCAGACTTTAGGGTCATTGGATTCACCGAATGATTGTGTTTTACATTCTTTCCATAATTTACCCTTTAATATAATAATATCGATTCAAAAGAGAATAAATTTTCCAAATTTAGCAAAATTTATATGTCGAATGAATTGAGGTACCCATATGGTAAGAGACAAACAAATTCGGGAGCTTGATGATAAGGACAAAAAAATTCTGGAACTTCTCAATGATAATTCCCGTCTGAATACTAACGAAATCTACAAACAAACGCAAATTCCGCAAACTACAGTATATAATCGAATCAAAAAACTTGAAATAGATGGTGTTATAGAAAAATTTACCATAAAAATAAATAAAAAGATTATTGGATTAGGGTTATCAGCTTATATTTTCTGTACGATATCTTATCGAACTTCAACGGGCGAGAAAATTAGTCAACCTAAAGTAGCACGAGAAATCAAAGCTCTTCCTGAAGTAGATGAGGTAGCTATTGTGACAGGGGAAACCGATTTGATAATAAAAGTAACAGTAACCGATGTGGAAGAACTAAACTCCTTTGTGGTAAAGAAGCTCCGTGATATTGAAGGTGTTGAAAAAACAGTGACAAGTGTTGTATTGTCTGAAATCGGGTGATGTGTATTCCCCATTCAGGTAGGAGACTTCAACTCTGTTTGTTTTAATCCATAAAACTCTATCATTTATCACGTTAAGGTTAAATCATCTGGGATGATTACATCATTCCTCATGTTTCTAGAAACAAATCGACTTAAAATTCGAAGATTTACTCCAGATGATTGGCTGCTACTATATGTATTAGTAATGAAGTGGGAGGAATCAGATTATGCAAAGTATGATCATGGTCCCTGGCCTGAAAACGAAGAAAAGTACAAGGATATTACGAACGACCTTTCTAAAAGTGAAATCCTTCTTGCAGTCACCCTGAAACAGAATGATGTATTTATTGGATTCGTTGCTAAACCATTCAAGGAAGAAGGTGAATATGGACTTGGATTTAATTTTCATCCTGATTTCCACAGACAGGGTTATGCTTTCGAAGCATGTAGTGCTGTGGTTGCGTACATCTTCGAAAACTTAGGGGCTAAGAAAATAACTGATGGAACTGCTCTTCTTAATAAACCTGCATATAACTTATTAAAAAAATTGGGTTTCAAATCAGGGAATCACAAACAAATTTCCTTTAGAAAGGATAAGAATGGCGATCCAATCGAATTTACCGGTGTAGACTTTTCTCTGACAAGTGAAGATTATTTCAAGCATGCTTCTAAAGGTTCATAGCTATAAGCTTTCTTTTTCGTAAAATGAAAGTGAGGGGTGTGAAACTCACAATTATTCCATTTAATTCAAACACGAATTTCAAATCTCTCTTACTCAGAAGAACTCTTTAAATAGAATAATAAGATAACTTGTTAGACTATCTCTAATTAATGCATTCACTCAATCTAAACAGAGAATAATCACAATGTCAATCTTTGATCAATTAGGTCGATTTATTACTTCTTCTTTCACATTCAGAGGAAAAACTCTTAGAACAGCTTGGATTATTATTCTCATTTGGCTTATTATCTTTGTACCGATTACTGGATTCTTTTCGTCGAGGGTAATGGAAACGATGAGTACTGAATGGAGCTTTGTACCTGCTGGATCAGAATCTGATCAAGCTCTTAGTTTACTAGAGAGTGAGTTTCCTCCTTCTAATGAATCCCTTCTTATTGTTCTCCAATCAGAGACAGGTTATTCATTTGATGCAGAGCTGTTCAACAGTACGATTCAATCTTCCAATAAAACAATGAACGATTTGATCAATGCTACCATTCAAGCTGCTGATGTAAATTTCCTTTATGGACTCCTACTTAGCTTTCACATCAATGAATCGATCTATGAATATGAGATCAGCAGCTTTGATAAAATGATATCTCCCTTCATTTTGTTTCCAGGTTTAATCATGAGCTATCCGAATCAATCACATATTTGGACGGATTTTTGGAATCAAATGTTCCTTGCAGACGACACAGTTTCGTTAATTATGGTTGAATTAGAAATCTCAAGTTCTGGGTTTTCAGCTCTCGGTGCTGGAGAGCAAGAAGAATTATTCGATTTTCTGATAGAATTAAGAGATTATATAGACGGTGGTATTAATTCTGAACTTCTACTTCTTGGTTTGACAATGGAGTTAGGGATAATTAGATCTAATTCCGAAGCAAAAGTAACAGGCTCTCTAGCAATTTCATATGACAGTCTTATATCATCCGAACATGACAGAGAACGAATGGATATATTAACAATCGTTTTAGTCATAATTTTATTGCTTATAATTTTCCGATCATTAATCGCTCCACTAGTTCCTTTAATTTCAATGGCTCCAGCACTTCTTCTAGCAAACTCGATATTATTCTTCTTAGGACAATATATTAAAATTGGTTCTTTTGCTCCGGTAATGGTAACTGTATTAGGACTAGGTGTGGGAGTAGATTATACCATTTTCATTCTAACTCGGTTTCTTGATGAGTTAAAGGAAGGAAAAACAAAAGAAGAGGCAGTCCTCATCTCTATGAGTATGAGTGGAAGGGCGATTTTATCTTCAGGATTGGTTGTTATCACTGGTTTTGGTGCATTACTTATTCCAAATCTTGAATTAATCCAAAGTATAGGTCTAGGTGTCATAATAGCAATTGGTTGTGGATTAGTTACCTCTTTTACGTTACTTCCCTCATTACTCTATGTCTTTGGAACAAATATTACTTGGCCACGGAAATTTCAGACTTCAAAGGAGATTAATCAAGCTAATAGGGCAAAAAATCGAGATATTTGGGGGATATTCGCAAGATTCTCCATTCGGTTTGCCTGGCCCATTATCATTTTTGCCATCATAATTACAGTCCCGTTTTTATTATTAATCGCCTCCTATCAACCTTCCTATGATATTCTCTCAATGCTTCCTCCCAATGTAGATAGTAGTGAGGGATTTAAGATTTTGGAAGAATTAGGAATGAGTAGTGAACTATATGGAAATACTTTGATATTATCAGGGTTTACTGATTCTGAAGAATTATGGGTGAATAAAACATTATATGCAGTGGAAAGATTAGTTACATGGTTACATACAGCTGAGGGTATATCTAGTGTTGAAACTATAACTCGGCCCTCACTAGGGTTAATTACATTAAACATGGTCGATTTAGTGGGGAATTTACAAAACTCCAGTTCTCCAGAATTATCAATCACAGCATTTAAAGCAGTTTTACCCAGCGGTATCAACTTTGCAGATATTATGGTAAAATATGTGAATTGGTTCCAAGCAAACAATACTCTCCTTATTAAATTGATTTTCGATAACAATCCTATGGGAGCTGAAGCTATGAGTGTTTTAAGATTTCTAAGAGATGAAACAAAGGATCTATATAGATTTGATTTGCCAGCGAATGTTCAAGGCTTAATTTATGGAGGAACTTCGGTAAATGTGGATATGTCAAATGAAATATATTCTGCATTTCCACTAATGGTTCTTTGGATAATGATAACAATCTTAATTATACTTACAATCTTTCTTGGATCTTTGACTGTGCCTATCAGGCTAATAATTACAATTGCTACATCTGTGACTTGGACCCTAGGATTCTTAGTCTTAATGTTTCAATTTAACCTTGAAGAACTTACATTGGCACTTATTAATCCAAACATCAATACAGAGGCGGGACTTTATTGGATCATTCCCCCAATTCTGTTCTGTATTCTCTTTGCATTAGGAATGGACTACGATATTTTTATTACTTCACGAATTCGGGAAGAATATCTAAAAGGTAAATCAAATCATCAGGCAATTGAGAATGGATTGGTACATACAGCCTCAGTTGTTACAACCTGTGCACTGATAATGGCAGGAGCTTTTTTTGCCTTATGGTTTTCTTTGATATTAATTCTGACAGAAATCGGCCTTGGTATGGTATTTGCTGTAATTATTGATGCTACGATTGTAAGAGTATTTCTTGTTCCATCAGCAATGGCCATCATGGGTGATAAGTATAATTGGTGGCCAGAATGGATTAATAGGAGATTTGGAAAATTTACTCACTGAGAGACATATTATATCTAACCAAGAAGGATTATTTCGGGAGCTCCTACCAGTAATCATCAGAAGCCGTATAATCATCAATGTTATACTCCCTTGATCTCATAAGAGCGATATTCAGCCCACAATGTAAACAAGACTCGTCTTCTAAGCTGAAAAAAGTACCACATTGCTTACACCTCATATTTTCTTTAGGAATCGTCTTAAATATCCAGATAACGAAGAGTATAAACAAAATGACTGAAGCTAATAACAAAAGCCCAGCAAGCTGATATACCATCTCTTTGAGATCACCAGTCAGGATATTTTGAAAAATCAAGGGAACTAGAATGCCAATTAGGAATAATAGAATAATAAGTCCAAATCGAAATAGGACCTGTTTGATAAAACTTATTGGTGGATAGCGTACCTCATCAAGAGCTTTAAGGTGCGTATAAGGGATTTTTCGTTCTTCGAGTGCAGTGAGATCAATGATATCTTTTTTGTAGGTCTGGGATAAGTATTTTACTGTATCAATTGATTGTTGGTTTCCTGCATGTAAAATCTGTTCTTTCCCATCAAAATCGAAATAACCACAATAAAGATGGTATAATGGTGCTGGTGGACCTTCAGTTGTTTGGATAAAATGGATTTTTCGACTTAAAACAAACTTATCGATGGAATTGACCTCAAATTTTATACTTTTACCTTTGAACTTTCCATACAATGAACTTAACCCGAAATGACGGGAAATTATGCCTAATTCTGGATCGATGATTAGTTTATCTGGAGTTCTAGCCATTCTAAACATTACTAGAATAACAAGAATTCCAATAAGTGTTAAAACTCCGCCGAATAAACCAGGAATACTAAGTATTGCTACACTCTCTAAAAATATTGCAATAAGTAAGAAAATACCTAATATAAGACAGGGAAGAGCAATTCCTAGAAGAAGAATTGCTGCTGCGGTTGTAAAGGGATATTCCAGTATAATCTGTTGATTTTCGTGTTTCACTTTCAAATACAAAACCCCAAACGTTGGTCTTATTTTACGTGAATTCTTGAGATATAAATCTTTACATCGGATTATTTTCCGTCCTACGCTATTTTTTCAAGAAATCAATCCGTATATGAAAGAATGTTCTAGAGCTGATAACTAGAATTAAAGAATTCAGTACTCCGATTCACACAAAAAGGATTTAATTTCCTCAGTATTTCCGTCTGACTAAAGCGTATCTTTTCTAATCAACTAGGAAAGGAAGTAAAATGGCACAAAAGAGCATATATGAATTTTCTGCTAAAAAACTGCTTATGACAGAATTGCCGAAGTATTTCCCATCGTATAATTACCATGGGAAACTTGCTGTTATAACTCCCGAAACGGACTGGGATAAATTGGTTGCTGAACATCCTTGGCTCAATACGGACAAGCTTGCTGCAAAACCAGACCAACTTTTCGGTAAGCGAGGAAAGGCCAATCTATTATTACTAGATGCCGATCTTAATGGATTGAAAGCATTCATTACTGAAAGAATGAACAAAAAGATCGAGCTCGGTGGTATTAAAGGTACTCTTACTCGCTTCCTCGTTGAACCGTTTGTACCTCATGAGAAAGAGTTCTATGTCTCAATCACTTCTGATATGGGCAATGACACTGTTCATTTCTCCTTTGAGGGCGGAATCTTTGTGGAAGAAAACTGGGACAAAGTAACCCATGTACCAGTTCCTATAGGAACTGATATTGATTCCTTTGATCTGGCAAGCAAACTACCTGATCTTGGTGACTTAAAAGACACCCTAGTACCCTTTATTAAAGGTGTATTAAAAGTTTATATTGATCAAGATTTTGCTTTTCTCGAAATTAATCCCTTTGCTGTAACTGCGGATAAAACCGTGGTTCCTCTCGATCTAAAAGCGAAATTAGATGACACAGCTAGCTTTCAACATCTTGATTCATGGGGTAATCCAGACAATCCGATCCAATTCCCCCGAGCATTTGGTCAAGTTCTTTCCAAAGAGGAACAATTCATTGCCGATCTCGATGAAAAGACGGGCGCATCATTAAAATTTACAATACTAAATAGAGATGCCCGTGTATGGACCATGGTTGCTGGTGGTGGTGGTTCAGTTGTGTATACAGACACAATTGCTGATATGGGTTTTGCCAAGGACCTGGGAAACTATGGGGAATATTCTGGCAACCCTAATAGAGAACATACTGAGCTTTATGCACAAACAGTAATTGATGTACTTACAGAACGACCTGATCCTCAAGGTAGACCAAAGGTTCTTCTTATTGGTGGCGGTATTGCTAACTTTACAGATGTTAAAGCTACCTTTTTGGGCATAGTAGCGGCCTTACGTAAATCAGCTGATAAGCTCAAAGCAGCAAATGTCAAGATTTATGTTCGAAGAGGTGGTCCTAACGAAAAAGAAGGATTAAAACTGATGGAAGATGTTGGTAAGGAGATTGGAGTACCAATCGAAGTGTACGATCGTTATACACATATGACGCGCATCGTTCCATTATCACTCAAAGGAGATAGCTAAAGGAGGACTAGTAATGACAAACGGATTATTTAATCGTAATACTAAAGCCATTATTTATGGTTTTCAAAGAAACGCCATTCAAAGAATGCTTGATTTTGATTTTGTATGTAAAAGAGATACACCCTCTGTAGCTGCAGTCATTCGACCCTCCCAAACCGGTGCTATCGGTTACCACAAGGTTTTTTGGGGTGGTAAAGAGATTGTTATACCTATTTATCGGAAATTCGATCTTGCAGTTAAAAGACATCCTGATGCAGATGTTGTAATCAACTTCTCATCCTTCAGAAGTGCTTATCCTACAACTATGGAAGCCCTGAAAGCAGACACTATTAAGACTGTTGCAGTTATTGCTGAAGGAATTCCCGAACGTAGAAGTCGTGAAATGAGAAAATTAGCCCAAGAGACAGGTAAAGTGATAATTGGACCAGCCACAGTTGGTGGAATCCAAGCTGGCGCTTTTAAAATTGGTAATACAGCTGGAACTATCGAAAATGTTGTTCTTTCAAAGCTTTATCGACCTGGAAGTGTTGGTTTTGTATCCAAAAGTGGAGGTATGAGTAATGAAATGAACTTCGCTATTGCGCAGAATTCTGATGGTGTCTATGAAGGGATAGCTATCGGTGGTGATCGATATGCAGGTTCAACATTACTTGAACATCTCCTTAGATACGAAGCTAATCCCAAGATTAAGATGATGGTCTGTCTTGGAGAAGTTGGTGGTACTGGAGAGATCGATATTGTCAATGCCGTTAAAGATGGTCGAATCACAAAACCTTTAGTGATGTGGTGCATTGGTACTTCTGCTAAACTGCTTCCTGCAGGACTTCAATTTGGTCATGCTGGCGCAATGGCAGGTAGTGATATGGAAACAGCCCATGCTAAGAACAAAGCCTTAAAAGATGTGGGTGTCATTGTTCCTGACTCGTACGACGACTTTGGTGACAAAATTAAGGAAACTTTTGAAAAGCTAAAAACTGAAGGTAAAATTGATCCCGTGGACGAATTTGAACCACCAAAACTCCCAATGGATTATGCTCAAGCTGCAAAGCTTGGTCTGGTTAGAAGACCAACCAATGTGATCAGTACTATCTCTGATGAGCGAGGGGACGTGCCCATGTTTGGAGGAAGTCCTAAAGTTGGGCTTGATACCATTGTTGCTGAAAATAAATCCCTTGGTTATACTATTGGACTGCTTTGGTTTAAGAAAGAATTACCAAAATTCGCTCAAGATTATATTGAGATGGTTGTTAAGTTAACATCTGACCATGGTCCAGCAGTAAGCGGTGCTCATAATGCAATAATAACAGCTCGTGCTGGTAAAGATTTAATGTCTTCACTAGCCACTGGAATTCTCGCAATAGGTCCCCGCTTTGGTGGTGCCATTTCTGATGCAGCAAAGTATATAAAACTTGCACTGGATAAAAAGATGAATCCTCAAGAATTTGTAGACTACATGAAGAATGTAGTGGGTATTAATATTCCTGGAATTGGACATCGGATTAAATCAGTCCAGAATCCTGATGTTCGTGTTAAATTATTGAAGGAATTCGTCTTGAATAACTTTGAGAAGCATCCATTTTTGGATTACGCCCTTGAAGTAGAAAAGATCACCACTTCAAAACGAAATAATCTTATTCTTAATGTCGATGGTTGCATTGGTATCTGCTTCATGGATCTACTAGAGAACCTAGACTTGTCTGAAGAAGAGAAAGCTGATGTGATCGCTACAGAAATGCTGAACGGATTCTTTGTTCTCGGTAGAAGCATTGGTATGATGGGTCATATCTTTGATCAAAAAAGACAAAGAGCAGCTTTGTACCGTCAACCCTGGGATGAAATTCTTTTCGCTGATTAGAATTTCTTCCAACTTCTCTTTTTTCTAAATTTGATGGTTAAACAAAGTCGGGCACATACAGGTGTATATATTCACCTAACGATAAATTCTGCAGTCGTTTCTTTCCTGCTACTTGATCAATGACTTCTATCAGACCTGCTTTGTTGGCTACTTGAAATTATTAGCTAATCGAGTATTAATTTAGTTTTTGAAAGTTAATATATTCAGGAGGCAAAAAGATCGTAAAATAATTGGATCATGGGAATCACATAACCCGTAACAAAGGCAAAAGCCATAATAAACGTGAGGGAGGCTAGTAGAAAACTTATAGCGGCACCTGTTTGGGTTATAGCTCTGGTGAATATGAGAAAATGAATAAAAATTATAACGAATATTATCAATGTTGCAGTTGTAAGTATGTTACTAGCTTGAGAATATCCTCTGGAAGGTTGAAAGTAATTGATGTATAGGATCAAAGGAAGAATCACGAGATCTTTTACTATAAAAAGAGGTGCATAACTCCCCATTAATCTTAGAAAATGAAAATTACTAGTTTTTACTTGTAAGATTGAAGAGATTACATTCCCAAAGAATCCTATCGCGATTAAAATTGAACATTGAAAAATGGCACCTCCTATATAAAGATCTGGTCGAAATGTAGCCCCTTTGGTAAATATCCAGTCAAGAAAATACGCAGATAACGCATAGGCGACACCAACAAGTACAATCAATACCAGTGCAACAAAAGAAAACGATTTACTATTCACAATACCTATTGTTGCTTCACGATTGAATTTTAAATTTGAAACTATGCGTTTTACGGTTACTTTTTCATCAGAAATTGCAAGCTCAATAGGAACGTGCTTTTCTGGTTTTTGTATTGTTGGAACGGTAATTGCTTCTTCTTGGATAATTGGTTTGATTTCTGAAACAGGATACTGACAATAGGGACAATATTTTGGTTCGGGATCATCAATTGTATGATAGCATTGAGTACATCGAATGGGTTGAAACGTGGCTAGATTGCTTCCACAGCTGACACAAAAAAGCCAATGAGGTTTCAACTTGTACCCACAATTTTCACATAAAGTCTTAGTTTGCTCCATTTTTCTTCCACCGAGATACTCATGCAAATCCTAATGGTAAATCAATTAAAATTTTAATAATAGAAAGAAGAAGAGTAGCTACTCCAAATATTACTGATGAGAGAATAAAAGCAATGAACACTTGTTTGTTGTAATCAGGATAACTCTTTTTTACCCTAGTGATAACCCTAGGCATGAAAAAAATGATGATGAAAAGGATGAATATTAAATATAAACCCAGATCATACAGATCTATCATTTTAGCATAATATAAACGAAAATCCCAGCGTGACTGCCAAGCATATTCAGTCCCAATGCTTGGAAGGGGTTGAAGACAATAAAGCAAACTATAACTTAGAAAGAGAATATCTTTTAACACGGAGATCTGTGAGACTAAAGCGACATCATGTATGATAAACGATCTTCCATTTGGTATGTTGGTTTGGAGATATTGAAAAATTAGAAGCAAGATAAGAAAAAAAGTCATTTCGAGCACAGCAAATTCTAATCCTCTCAAGATGTTCAAAGAGAGATCATTAGGTATAAATCGTAGATTTGGATAATCACCTATTATTTCACCTGGATTATTTCTCATGGCATTAAAAGCGGCATGATACATACCACGTATTCCAGCGAAAAAACCAGTAACAGCAATTGAAATAATGAAGAAAAGAAGGGTTTTCTGGGGTTTGATTTCTTCATCAATTTCTCGATTTAATGCAGTAAAAATAAAATAATTCTTCAACGGTACTACTTTGGTTTTTATTCCCATTCTTAATACCCAGATCCCATCTTTTGAAAATGCAATGAAATTTCGTAACTACTGCACTTCTGACATTCAAAAAGATTAACATAACAATTGTTCAAGGACCTCTTCAATCTCCTCCCTTTTTCTTTTTATGATTATACCTCTAAACATTTTTAAAGAATTGAATTGTACTTACTTGTTTATTCATGAGTGTCATAAGACGAGGAAGAATGAAAATTGCCGATTGCGAAATTAAGGGATGGAATCGAAATTGATTATCGGTTCGAGAAGATTAATGAGGATAAACCGCCTGTTATTTTTATCAATGGTTCAATTTTTAATTATCGACAATGGTTAGGTACCTATATCCCAGCATTTCGTGATTTCACCCAGAATCAATACTCATATATCCTGTATGATTATCAAGGAATTGGAAACTCCTCTCCTAAAACGGAACAATTTACCCTTCAAGGACTTGCTGATGAGCTACTACAATTACTTGATTTTTTAAATATCGATAAGCTTCATTTATTTGGGGTTAGTAAAGGCTCTTTGGTAGGGCAAATCTTTACAGGTTTACATCCAGATAGAGTAGTAAGCTTAGCTGGATATGGTATAGTGAATCTGGTTAGTCCCAAAGCTAGGGAAGGACATAATCTGTTTACTAATCGTTTAAACGACCTTATGACTTTAGAGGATATTCTGGATGAGGACATCACTTCATCTAATTTCAAGAGGATTGTTCGTACAGTATATGTTCCAGCCATATTTGGAAAAAAGTATCCTGATTTAAACCTAAAAGAAAAATTTATTAGCTGGATTCTCCAGCGACGTACTTCTTCTCTTTTAGTTGGAACACCAGTACGAACACTCGAGTTGCTTTTCAGGTATTATTCCCAGGAGATAGAAAAAGAAGTTGGTTTTTATGCTTCCTGCCTTAAATTGATCGGTATGAAGCCTGTATTACTTCTGAATGGCACTCAAGACGCAACTACTCCAATTGAACTAGCACGTGATTTGGTACCAAGATTAGCGAATGCAAAGTTAATTGAGTTTGATGGGTTTGAGCATGTAAGTCCAAATCTAAAGAAAAAGCAAGCAAGAGCTATTATGACGGCATATTCAAGCTTTTTATCAGATTTGGAAAGTAAATAAGGAATGTAGCTTAGAAATCAAAGATCTAATCTACTATTTACAAATTACTAAAGATCCACCTCTAACTAGAGTAGTCAATTCAATGCTTCTTTCTTTCAGAGAATGTTGAGGGTTTAGTATTCCTGTGTACTCATGATTTTGAGTAACTGTTCTGGTGGAATTACATTTAGTAAGGCAGCAGCTTTCTTAACACTATTAACACGTGACCATCTAACATATGCAACAAATATATTGATACAACCAAATACAAGGCATATAAGTGCACCAATAACATGGTCCATGGCAGCATAAACTCCAGCAAGTACTGCGGGAAGGAAACCTATAAGAAATCCTTCAACTACATTAAAAAACATAGGAAAAACAAGTATTATTACCACCATGCTTTCTGAAGATTCTATCGGTCCATTCAGAAAGAAATAAATACCGAATAGGAGAAATAATATTCCCATTATAAATTCTACAATAATCAAATACTTCTGTCTCATGGCCAATGGGCCACCTCTATACCCTGGCATAATTCATGACTCTCCTTTGGTTAAAAAACTTCCGCATTCTTCACAATGGTACGCTTTGGTATACCCTATTGGGAGAGGGATAACCAAAAGTAATGCTATACGTAGTAAATGTGTTGCGCTACTAGCGGTATAACATCTACACTCGGGACAATTAATAATTTCTGGTTTAAGAGATTTCCAAACCATAAATGAAAGGGTTCCTAATGCTACAGCCATAATCAACACTTCTTTTTTTTCTTCAATTCATTCCTTTTGTTTTTCGTTCTTCGGCTTGTTTCTTAAAGTTCCTCAAGCTAGATGGAAAAACAACAATAAAAAGTATAAAAGCACCTAATATCGGCGGAATAGGGGATGATCCCATTCCTTGCTCAAGAAATATATTTTCTATAACCGTCAAGGCGATAAATAACACAGTTGCGCCTGCAAGAGAGATTATCAGAGGCAATCCATAAATAAACCATGTAGGGGTTTCTACAGTTTCTTTCTCCATTCTTTCAGTCACACTACCACCTCATAAAGATAATAACGATAGTTTAACCTGCTTGTCATAATCTGAAGCTTTTATATTTTTTGACTAAGAAAAATTGGGAGACCCATATCAAAAAAAGATATTAAACTTTTAACAGAACGCTTGAGAAAAATTAAATATGGAGGGACCCCCACCAGAGTGGAGAAAAAGAACCACTTCTTCATTAGAAAATTTTTGTGATTTAATCATATCAAACAAGCCCACCATTGCTTTTCCATTGTATACTGGATCGAGGAATATCCCTTCTAATTGGGCTACTAATCTCACCGTATCGACCATTTCTTTACTTGCTATACCATATCCAGGTCCTTCATACCCAGTAACTACCTCTATAGGAATTCGATTTAATGCATTCATCACATTAAACATAAATCCGAACTCCTTTAAGATTTCTCTAGTTTCAATCTTGAGATAATCAGCATTTACTCCGCCTGTAATAGAAATTATATTTGTACTCGGGTAATAAAACTCTTTTCCTATCAACATGCCAGCTTGAGTACCACTACTACCTGCAGCGTGGACAAAATAGTCGAAATTTACATCCAACTCTTCAGCTTGTCCTTTTATCTCCGCTATGCAGTTGATATAACCCAATGCACCAAGAGCATTTGATCCTCCAGTAGGAATAATATATGGTTTTCTACCACTAGACTTCAGTTCTTCTTCCCTTTCTCTCATAAGATCCTTTCTTTTCTGTGAATCGTCAACTAAATGAATAGAAACTTCAAGAATTTTAAATAATAATAAATTTCCAGTAATATTCGAAGGTTCTTCTCCTGATAGGACCAGTTCACAATCAATTCCGAGCTTTGCTGCACAGGCTGCAGTTTGAAGACAATGATTGGAATTAATAGCTCCTTCCGTGATGATTATATCTGCACCCTTTTGAACAGCATCAGCTAGTAAATATTCCAGCTTTCGATTCTTATTTCCCCCAAATGCTACCCCGGTTAGATCATCTCGCTTCATATAGATACAAGGCCCATCTAAATGGTTTGAAAGCCGATTTAATGAAATGATCGGAGTTGGTAATAAGCATAAATCAATTTTTGACATACTATGCAGATCAAATGGCACTATTCTCTCCAAGATAATTAATGAGGAGAGGATATAACAATCTTCTTTTTGTACCTCTTGTTCTCATACTGCAATAATTCAGTCTAATCTGGAGTGCTTTGGTACTTTTGACTCAAACTAGGTTTCTTCCAACGATTTGAAAAGAAAATGATTACCGAAGGAAGAAATATTATCACAGCGAAGAGACCTAATGATCCTGGAAATACAACCTCAATAAAAATGCCACCTATAACTGGTGTGAATATTTGGGAAAGACTCTGAAGAGAATCAGCCACACCCATGATTTTACCACGATTTCGAATATCAGTTTTACTGCTAATTTCACTTGTGAGAGTGGGTCTAATTATACCTGCACCTATGGAAAAGAAACCCATAATTACAAACATATACCATCCAGAAAGAACAAAGATAATTTGAGTAAAAGCTAAAACAAGAGATATTTGTCCTATAATGAAAAGTTTTTCTCTCGACATAACATTCACTAGTCTAGGAAAGAAAATCAATTGGAACAATATCCGAATCAGGCCTACAAACATAAGATATAAACCCACTGTATCAGGACCTACTTTCAATTGATATTCGGAAAATAGTGCCAAATTAGCTGTGATTAAGGAGAATGAAAGAACGAAAGACAAGAAATAAAATAGAACGAGTTGCAATGTTGGGTTCGAAAATCCCTCGACCACATCCTTAATCGGAATAAAATCGTTCCTTGAGATTTTAAATTCTTTATCGTTGGTTACTGTCTCTTCTAGTAAGAAGAAAATCATGAAGAGAGTTATTCCTGAAATACCAGCAGCTAAAAATGAGGGTATGCTATAATCGATTGTGGCTAGATATCCTCCTAAAGCAGGACCAACGAAAAACCCAATACCAAATGCTGTACTCATGTATCCGAATGCTTTGGTTTGGGTCTTTTTATCCTCATGTCGAATAATATCTCCTAGATATGCTCTTGAGAGAGTCATATTACTTCCTAATAAACCATCAACAACGCGGGATAGGAGTATTATAAACAAAGAATTTGCCACTCCCAATAATATAAAGCCAACTACTGTCGAAAATTGGCTAATCAATAACAATGGTTTACGACCAAATTTATCGCTTAATTTTCCAATAATAGGAGCGGAAATAAATTGACATAAAGAAAAAGAAGCGACGATAATCCCCACCGCTATTGGTGAAGCACCCAAATCCGTAGCTAGGTAGGGTAGAAAGGGTAGGATTAAGCTCCAACCAAGTACTTCAGTAAAAATTATCAAATAGATCGTTAAATATTCTTTTTTCATTGGATTGACCGTTTCAGTGTTAATTAACTAGAAGATAGGACTTTGAAAACTGTGAAATTCTCTTGCCATCAAGATTAGCAATTCTAGAGATTAGGAAAAAATGTTTTGAACTTGTTCTCCTCTATGCAGAATCGGCAGATAGCCCATTAATAGTAGTAATTTCAGGATTAAATTCAATCAAAAGCTTTGAATTTTATGTTGTATCCAATTTTGATTATATAACTAAAGTTAGAATAACTAAAGCTAAAAATAATACTGGTGGATAATGTTGACCGAAGAACAAGTTAAGAAAGCAACTGCACACTTTGAGAACTTAGTTCGAGAACAACTCGAACGAGTAGAGAGAATGAAGAAAGAACCTGATTGGACAGATTTTTCGAGTCTTGATAAAATCATCATCGGAGCCTGTAGTGGAGATGGTATTGGACCAGCTATCACTGAAGCTGCGATTATCGTCCTTAACTTTTTACTCGACTCTGAAATTAAGTCGGGAAAAGTTGAGATTAGAAAAATTGATGGATTAACAATAGAGAATCGAGTAAAAGTAATGAAAGCTATACCTGATGATGTTCTTGCTGAATTAAAAGAGTGTCATACAATATTGAAAGGTCCAACCACTACTCCTTGGAAAGGAAACAAATATGGCTGGCCTAATATTGAAAGTGCTAATGTATCGATGCGACGTGAATTAGATCTCTTCGCAAATGTTCGTCCAGTTCGTGTTCCAGAGAAAAACATTGATTGGATGTTTTACCGGGAAAATACTGAAGGAGCATATGTTTTGGGAAGTAAAGGAGTAGATGTATCAGAAGATCTCGCAGTTGACTTCAAAGTAATCACAAATCAAGGTTCAGATCGGATTATTCGTGCTGCATTTGAGTATGCTAGCAAGAATAATATCAACAAAGTAACGGTAGTAACCAAGGCCAATGTTGTTAAGCGCACTGATGGTAAATTTCTAGCCATAGCTGAACAAGTAGCAAAGGATTATCCTCAAGTTGAATGGGATGATTGGTATATTGATATTATGACAGCTAAGCTTATCGATCCAGCTCGTCAGAGTTCATTCCGTGTTATTACTGCGCCAAACCTCTACGGAGATATAATAACAGATGAGGCTGCACAGATTCAAGGCGGTCTAGGTACTGCTGGAGCAGCAAATATCGGTAAGCGATATTCTATGTTTGAAGCAGTTCATGGTAGCGCTCTTAAGATGGTAGACGAGGGTCGTGAAAAATATGCTGACCCTACGAGTATGATTAAAGCAGCATCTATGCTCTTGAATCACATTGGCTTTACTGAGAAAGCAGCAATGTTGGATAAAGCCATTGAAGTCTGTTCTCAGTATGAAAAGAAACTAGTCATCACAGGCCGTGATACTGGGGCAACTGGTGAAGAAATGGCCAATTATATCATTGAAACTATAAAATCACCTGATCTTGAACAAAAATGGCAAGGTTATCAATAATTTAGGATATCCTTCCTCTCCCCTTTTTTCTCTGGAATATTGTCAGGATGTTCACCAACGTAATTTTTGAAGCTGGGCTTATCACCGAAGGTTTTTCGATTTTAAGAAAGCAGTTTATGAATCCTGATGACTTATCAGTAAACCCTATTCTTGTAGGTGAAATTCTATCATCCATTCAAGGCTTAATTCCATCCGCTAGTGATCGTATTCCAAATGTTCTTGAAATTGAACAATTTATTATCCTTCTTCGGAGTTTTGAGTGTGGAAGCAATAATACCAAGTTTTTACTTTATACAATTTGTCGTGCAAGCACCCAAAAGCTTCATGAAACCTTATCTGGGCTAGCTACAGACCTACAGTTATTTGATAATATTCTCCTTAACTGGAATGTTGATACTGAATCTCTACGCAATCTTTATCCCATCTTTGAAGAAGCATTTTTACCTTTCAATGTCTAATCCATTTTTCTCACAAAAATTATCTCGCTAACGTGTGTCAAACTGTTTTCAGGAGTTTGGATCAATATGAAGATAGTGTTGTAAATAATGGTGAAAACTCTCTACAATCCCAGCATCGATATCCTTAGAAGATTTCGCTAACAATTCTTTTCCAAAGTCAGCTCCTACTTCAAATTCAAGGAGTACAGATTGTCCATTCTCAATCCGACCATATATTATATCTTTAACCTGAGCGGACTTTGTAGGAACGATATTATTGTACCATATTTGGATAAACTCCATACTAAAAGGTAATCCTTCAGTGATAAGAAGATTCACCTCATCTTTCGGTCCGATTAAATGTACAAAATCGGATAGGATTTTCGCATAGTAAGTAGTAATGGATTCAGGAGATCTAAGCTTATGTGAGAGAAAATTGAGCATATAGTAATCTATCCTAGCTTTTTTACATACTTTCTTCATCTGAGAGTGGAGACTATCCTTAAAATCCCCACAATATTCATCATAACTATCAGTCAGCAAAGCAATAATTACCTGGTCTTTTTTACCAAATTTCTTTAGAAAATTCTGTGCAAACGTCACTGGGAGATAATTAATTTTATTCCCGATTTTTACAATATCATAATGACCAAACAGGATAAGAGAGACCTTCCTTGGTTTTCGTTTCTGTTTCTCCTGCTCCACTGCTGCTTGGTAAAGTACGGGATAATTTCGATCCTGCATGATATTACTCATACAATTCATACAGAAATTTCCCGAACCCCTTGAAGATCGTCCACTCATTAAACCACCTGATACTACAGTGCCTGTACTTCTTATATTCGATTCTCTTCCGCAAATTTCACATTTTGTCAATTAATTCCCACCTTACTCATTAAGGATCAATAAATTCTGTTGCATTTTATGCTTAATCAAGATAGATTAGCTATCACATTGTTATAGAGAGCTATTTTTTATTATTTTTGCACCAAATTAGAGTTTGGATCTTCCCAGCCAAATATTTCTGCTTCGAGCTATATTTTCATTGCTAATGGAATTCGAAATTCGACTAAAAGATTCTTTGAATCGAAAATATTTTTGTCAAGCATGACTAACTAATCAATGTTTGGATCCAATATGCTACCAAAGAAAATTGAAAGAGTTTTATCCTCCCTCGAGAATTATCGTGAGGAAGAAATCCAAAAAGAAACCCTTGGAGAAGATATACCAAAAGAGGATCAATCTTTAGCGATTCCCCGTGAAGAAGGGAAATTCCTCTATTTACTAGCAAAAGCTATGAAAGCTAAACATATCCTCGAAATTGGTACTTCATTCGGCTATTCTACTATCTGGCTTACCGCTGCTGCAGAGGAACAAGAGGGTAAAGTCATCTCAGTAGATATCCTTCCAGAGAAAATTATACAAGCAACTGAGAATTTAAAAAAAACAAGATTAGAAGATAGTGTGGAACTAATTCTTGGAGACGCAAAAGAAGTTATACATAAACTCGTTAATCCATTAGATATTGTATTTTTAGATGCAGACAAACGTGATTACATAGATTTCATAAAACTTGCTCTGAAAAAATTGAGAATCGGGGGAATTATTTTATCCGATAATGTTTTGGACTGTCCAGATATTCACAAGGAGGATCCTGAGATCTGTGAAGAACTTATGGATTTTATTCGTAACCATCCTAAAGTCTCTAGCGTGACTATTCCTTTTCTGCCTAATGGTCTTGAAATGACAATGAAAATTGCTGATTAATCGTTTGATTTTCAAGATTAAGGATTCATCGAGAGCTCTTTCTAATTCACATTAAAACCGAAGAATTTAAATTTAACGTCATTAAATTTAAAATGGACTAATGAAACTATTTGATGAGTGAAATAGGAATGTTGACTGAGTTAAAAGTAACTAGAACTGAACAAATAAGGTTAGTTGTAGTATTCTATTCCTAATTGGAAGTTGATTCTTCTCTGATAAAAGGGAAAAACTATCTATTTCTAGTCTCTAATTAGAACGATTACTCTAAAAATCTATATATGATTAGTGTTAATCCGTATTCTCAATTTGCATATGAATATGTGATTTACCAGCAGTAAGGGCTGAAATAACTTTCTTTCTCGCTTCTTGAAGAATTCGCCATAAAGATCCCCGTGAAATGTGCATTTGAGTAGCTGCCTGTTCTTGAGTTAATCCTTCTTTATCTACTAAACGGAGAGTCTCTAACTCGACAGTTGTAAGCTTGAGGATCGTTTCACCAGTTGTTGAACTCCATTTACTGTCAACACGAGGTTGTATTCGTGGTCTTCCCCCTCTAAATCGACGTCCTCTTCCACCTCCTCTACCTCTACCTGGATAAGAATCTCTCACCTTTTATTTTCTCCGTATTATTGAATTAATTCAGCTACACTTTATTAGAGAACGATTGCACAAAAATTTTTCTTCTGCTATTTTCTTCATTTTGTAAACTTAATTAAGTTTTCCCTCTCTATCACCGAATAGATTAAACCAAATCAGTGTTAATCTAAAATTTACACCTAGAACTTACCTGAAGTCGCGAGTTAATTTTTGTGCAATAGCACAAAATATTTAAATTGTTTTGTGCAATAGCTCATTGGTGATAAAAATGCCAAAAGGAGATAGGACAGGTCCTTGGGGACAAGGATCTCGTACAGGTCGGGGTTTGGGATTTTGTTCAGGTCATTCTTCACCTGGATATACACACGGATTTGGAATGGGTCGTGGCCGTGGATTTGGAAGAGGATATGGATGGGGACGAGGAAGAGGAAGATTTCAAGGATGGCCAATAGCTGCTTCAGATCCACGTTTAGTTGTTCCTCCAGTCATCAACCAAATTAAACCTGAAGATGAAATCCAGTATCTTGAAGAATCTATGAATATCTTGCGAAAAGAAATTGAAAATATTGAAAAAAGACTAGAGATTTTATCAAAGAAAGATGAATAACTATCTATCTTTAATAGAGCTCTGCTTTTTCTACACAATTAATTCTTATTTATTGTCCTGAAGACCAAAGAACATACTCAAAGAAAGAAGGAACATTCGGTAGGGCGTAAAATATGAATCAGAAAAAATATGGACCAACATGGGCATTTAGAATGATGTCTTTGATTCACGATAATCCTATTCGGAGAAGATTTTCAAATCCCTATAAAAGATTGCAAGATGCAGGAATTTTAGAAGGTAAAACAGTTCTTGAAATAGGATGTGGCCCAGGTTTCTTCACAATTCCTTGTTCCAAAATGGTAGGTTCCGATGGTCTAGTGTATGCTTTGGATATTCATCCATTAGCGATCAAACGGGTAAAGAGAAAAATAAAAGAGAATTCATTAAATAATATTACTCTTATTGAAGCTAATGCTTCTGATACAGGTCTTCCTGACCAGAGTATTGACTTAGCATTTTTTTTCGGAGTTCCAAGATTATTACGAAATGAAACGTTATTTAAAACTGTTTTATTAGAATTACAACGGGTTTTACGTCATAAAGGTATAATATCAATAAAATCTTCGAAAAAAAGCCTAATCAATCTTCTTAAACAGTATTCTTTCAGTTTCGTTAAAGAAAGAAAAGGAATTCTAATTTTCAGTAAATCCTCGAAATAACTTCGGGAAATCGGTAGGTAAACCTACAATTTTATATACTGGTATTTGAGGCGAGAAGATAAGTGTATAAAGATGCCTCGTCCAAGAAGTTCTCGAATCATCAAATGTGATCCAGTCCATCCGTATTTTAAACCTCGTGGTATACCTTTAAAGGATTTAGCAGGAGAAGTAGAGTTAACGTTAGAAGAACTTGAAACAATCAGATTATATAATATGGAAGGACTTTCGCAAACCAAGGTGGGAGAAAATATGGGAATATCTCAAACTTCTGTCTCAAGGCACTTAAGTGAAGCACATAAGAAGCTAGCAACTGCCCTTGTACTTGGATTTGCGATTCGAATTAAACATCCTGTTGATATTTATCATTGTGAATCGTGTGGACATACTTGGAAGTATTTAGAGCAAGTAACACCTGAATCATCGTGCGAAAAGTGTAATTCTGAGAAAATTCATACTCATTTACACACATCTAAGAATTAATTAATTCCCCTTGTTTTTTCTCTTATGCCTTTTATTTCAACTCTCTTAATTTCCCTCATTAAAAATAAAATCACCGAGTCGATACATAATTGAAAAACCTTTATCGCATCGCAATTGGTGCATTCATGTTACTTATGGGAGTAATTTTCTTTATCGTCAATTTTCTTATTAGAGAAGGAGAATCTAGTGGAACAGCAGGGTCAGATGGACCTTATATAATCCTGATGATCATTATAGCGAGTCTTGTAGTAGTAATTGTCCCAAGTATCTTTATTCTGATACGATTAGTAAGACGCTAGACGAATCTAATCCTTTTTCTGTCAAAATTACTCTATCTGAATGTAAAACTATCCTGAATTCTCTCTCTTATCGAAATTTCGATTAATCAAAATTCTTATATAGAGAGGAAATTAGACAGGAAGAAACTCGTAACGGTTTTTTTGTGAAATAAACTCACTTGAGGGGTTACCTATAATGAAGTACCTAAGGATTTGTAGAATCGATAAAATTATTTTGATAATTAGTGTTTTTCAGATATTTCTATTTTGTGTACAGTTTCCACCATCATCATTCATTACAATATCTTCTAGCAACCCATCTGAACAGCCCGATAGCATAAATGCACCTGTAGAATGGACAATTATGATATATATGGCTGCTGATAATAATTTGGAAACAGCTGGGGTTGAAGATTTAGTTGAATTGAGGGTCGCTAATATCGATAATACCAGCATATCTGTTGTTATAGAGTTTGATGGATGGGAATCTTGTGGCCCACAACCAGAGGATAATGCAATATATGCTGGATCAACCCGTTATTATGTACCTGGTAATAACCAACCGTTACAAGTACTAAACTCATCTGAAAAGAATATGGGTGATCCTAATAATCTAAGAGACTTTATTGATTTTTCAACAACAAATTATCCAGCAAACTATTACTGTTTAATCTTGTGGAATCATGGCCTTGCTTGGGAAACTGGTGAAACTAGTTGGCAGGATTTTCTAGCAGCTCCCTCATCTCGATCGGAGTATACAGATCAACTCAATTCGAATAATTTGGGCAGAAAGAACATTTGCTGGGATGATAGATCTTTTGGCGATTCATTGTCTGATGCTGAACTTCGTACAGCTTTACAAGGTTATTATTTTGATATTATTGCCTTTGATGCTTGCCTTATGGGATGTATAGAAACTGCTTATGGTATTAAAGACCATGCAGCATATATGGTCTCTTCTGAAGAATCTATTGGTTTAAGTGGATTCTATTACACAGGAATATTGGAAACCTTACAAAGTGCAATGAACCTCGTACAGGATACTTCCCCAGCAGCATTCGGGACAATTATTGCTCAGGAATCATATAACAGACAATATTCAACCGGTGAAATTGGAGAAATGTGCGAGATCGCTGTAATAAATCTAACACAGATCTCGCAGGTGATTACACAGATAGAAAATCTTGTTCCTTATGTCACTGGAATGAGTTACTATGAGCGTCAAACTCTTTGTTCAAATACAGAATCAATTGCGGAATTTGATATGCCTGAGCAGATTGATTTAACAGCATTAGCTAATCTAATTGTTGGAATAGATGCTTCTGCTAGTACAGTGGTAAATAATTTAATTTCTGCCATAAATAATATAGTAGTTTGGGAGAATCACATTGTAGAATATTGGTCTTCTTCTACTGGTTTAACAATTTTTTTTCCGTGGAGAGAAGGCTTATCAGTATCAAATTACGTACAAGTTACCCGATTTGGGGCTGAGACAACATGGCCACAGGTAGTAAGCTCGATTAGTAGTTCTGTTGTACCTTTCGATCAAATTGACCTCAGTGATCTATCTCCTACTAAACCAACAGCATCGGGATATTTATATGAGGGAGATTCATATTTTTATTGGGTTTGGTTATACCGAAATGAACAGGTCTCTTTTAGGTTAACTGCAGACGGGGGAACAGATTTTGATTTATACTGTTACGATATCGACCTTGAACTCGTTGCAGAGTCAATTGAAACAACCTATCCAGAACTTGTCTCCATAGGAAGCAATGAAGGGACTTGGGCTATTCTAGAAGTGTATTCTTATGCTGGTGCTGGATCTTACGATTTAACCAGTACGTTTACAAGTTCAGCTGCAGAACTAGATGTTTTAGGGTGCATAGGGATGTTTCCTTTATATTCTGCAGATGGAATTAATGAAATGAGGGCGGTATTGTTTTTCGATTGTCCCGCTCAAACAGTTACATTCACACTTTCCGTATTAGGTGGGTCAATTCCCTTTGAATTGCAATGGGATCAAACCTTTATCCGTGGATATCAGAAAGCGATAATTTCCATCCCCTGTGATTACCTTTATCACTTCATGTCTGGTGAAGACACATCCTATCCTTATTCAAAAAGTTACTGGGACTGCTTTGGATACCTAAGTGTCTCAGCTAGTAATGGAGGGTCATTTACCTATACGGATCCAATTCATTTAGCTTACCTAGTAAAACTAGAGGATTTAGACCCAAATTTAGATCAATTGGTGGATCCTATGGAATCTTATCCTTTGATTTTAGTTGATCCAATTGGAGGGGATCCAAGAATCGAAACAACAACAACCGAACCTCCTGATATATCTCCTACTTCACATGGAAATCCTAATTCGTTTGATCCTAATTTCCTCAATGACCTTATTCCCGTCTTTTATGGCGTTGGGGGATTAGTAACTATAGGATTAGTAGTGTGGAGAAAATTATCCCTCCGAAAAGCAGCAAGTAAAAACCTAGGCACTTCTCAGACCAGATTTCAGTATCAACCGCCTCGAGCTACACCTCAACCAAGAGTTAAAGTACCTCAAGCACCATTTATCTTCTGTGGAAATTGTGGGAATATGGCATTACGAACAGGGGATAATGTATATACCTGTACTAAATGTGGAAAACAATATCGTTTCGTTTAATAGAATAATATCTCCTAAGAAGGATTATTAGACAATTTGGTGAATAACTATGGGTAGAACAAACCAAAGAGTAAGAAGAACTGGCCGGAATGTACCTACAGAAGAATACTGGGTATCAGATAAAAGTCGATTACTAATGCTAATTCTTTGTATATGTTTAGGATGGTTTGGAGTTCACTGGTTTTATGTAGGACGGAAAATAGAGGGAGGAATAACCTTAGTATTGTCCGTGTTTCTATTAATATCAATATTAGGAGGATCCGACGTATATTATTCAATGATAGATTCAATGCCATGGGTTAGAATAATCTTTATGGTTATTATTCTTGCTTGGATAATTGGAATAGTGGGAATCTTAAGTGCATGGTTTACTGATAATGAGGATGCATTAATTTATAACTGGTAAAAATTTGGGGATTCCAGACTATTGTCTAAAAAAAAAAGAAAAGAAAGAGCTATACTCGCTCGTATGATTACGAGGCACTAACAGTATAACTTAGTTTTCCACCAGCAAGGAGTATTTCTCGCTCTCGTTCAGAGAAATCATAAGAAGTCTGAACGTCAAAATTCTGTGTTCGATTATGAACAATGATAGGTTGATTCTCCTTTAAGGCAGTTCTTGCTCCTTTAATTTCCAGAACATCCCCATCATTTATTCGATCATAATCAGCATTATCCTTGAACGTTAAAGGCAAGATTCCAAAGTTCACAAGATTATCTCGATGGATTCGAGCAAAAGATTTGGTAAGTACTGTTTTTATACCAAGATACATTGGAGCTAAAGCTGCATGTTCGCGACTAGAACCCTGTCCGTAATTTTCACCACCAATGATAATACCTCCGCCTTCTTCTTTGCTTTTGAGTGCACGTTCAGGGAAAGTAGCATCTACTTGTTCAAACACATGCTTACTGATTTCTGGGAGATTAGATCGAAGAGGAAGGATTTTCGAACCTGCAGGCATGATATGATCTGTCGTTACGTCATCTTCTGCTTTGATTAACACTTTGAATTCAAAATTATCTTGGAGGGGTTGAAATTCAGGTAAAGGAGCAATATTTGGCCCACGGATAATTGCCACCTCTCCTGGTGTTTCAGAGGGAGGTAGAATCATCGAATCGTCAATTTCAATCTCTTTTGGAATTTCGATCTTAGGATACTCACCTAATTTTTTAGGATCGGTAAATTCCCCAAAAATTGCTGCAGCAACAGCTACTTCAGGACTAACCAAGTATGCGTTAGCACTCTTTGTCCCAGTACGGCCAAAGAAATTACGATTAAATGTTCGAACAGCCACTGCATCAGTCTTTGGTGCAAAACCCATTCCAATACACGGTCCACAAGCACTCTCCAAAATTCGTGCTCCTGCGGTGATCGCATCAGCTAGTGTCCCATTTTTAGCAAGCTCCATCAGGACCTGTCGTGATCCAGGTGAAATTCCTAAAACCGTGTCAGAATGAATCTTTCGTCCTTTTAACAACGCAGATACAGTTAACATATCTTTGAGAGAACTATTCGTGCAGGATCCGATAGCAACTTGATCCACTTTCATTCCATAGAGTTCGGATAAAGGAACGACCTTCCCTGGTGAATGGGGTTTAGCTACAAGTGGTTCTAATTCGGAAAGATTAATTTCAATGATCTCATCATAATCTCCATCTTCTCCAGCTGGAAGTTCAACCCAATCTTTTTCACGATTTTGCCATTTCAAGAAGTCTTTAGTTATTTCATCAGATGGAAATATTGAGGTAGTTGCCCCTGTTTCTGCTCCCATATTAGTAATAGTAGCTCTTTCTGGAACAGAGAGAGTTTTTATTCCTGGACCATAATATTCCAGGATCTTACCCACTCCACCTTTGACATTTATCCGGCGGAGTACCTCAAGGATTACATCTTTTGCTGCAACATAGTCAGGTAGTGAACCTGTAAGTTTCACTCCAACAATTTTTGGAGTTTTCAGGTAGAACGGCCCCCCACCCATTGCAACAGCAACATCTAATCCACCTGCACCGATTGCAATTGATCCCATTCCTCCAGCTGTTGGAGTATGAGAGTCAGACCCGATTAATGTCTTAGAGGGGGTAGCAAATCGTTCCAGAAAGACTTGGTGACATATTCCATTTCCTGGTCTTGAAAACTGTATACCATACTTCGCAGCAACCGATTGTAGATATCGATGGTCATCAGGATTTTTGAAATCAGATTGAGTTGTATTATGATCTACGATAGAAACGGATAATTCCGTTTTAACCTTATCAAGTCCCATAGCCTCGAATTGAAGATAGGCCATGGTGCCCGTTGCATCTTGTGTCAGGGTATGATCAATACGAATACCGATCTCTTCTCCAACTTCATACTTCCCTTCCACAAGATGATCTTGTAGAATTTTTTTAGCAATGGAAACCATTTTTAGAATCCCTTAATTTAAATTTATGAAATCAATAATTAATAGATTTGTTAAATTGTGATAAACGAGAAAAGACCCTAGTTCCAATTTTATTAATTTTTTCCCGACTAGTTACAGAATAGAGGCTAAAAAGTAACTAAAAATTGGAAAAAAGAAAAAACCGAAGGATTGGATATTGCCTCTCTTCAGGCTGTAGCCTTTTCAGAAACATGTTTTGCCTTATGATTCTTTTTAGCGATTCCAGCCATCCTAGTAACAACATCAGCGAACTTCTTTCCTTCAGCAGCGGACATCCATTCAATGATAAAGCGTTCGTCATCAATTCCTTGCTTTTTCATCCAGCGTCGTATCTTTCGTTCACGTTTTATTGCAAAATCGTTACCAGAAATATAGTGACAATCCTGAGGATGGCATCCTGTCAACATAACTGAACCTGCTCCAAGCTCAAACGCGCGCTTTATGAAATCAACGTCAATACGACCAGAGCACATGACTCGAACAACTCTAGAATTCGTAGGATACTGGATACGACTCGTACCTGCTAGATCAGCACCTCCGTACGAACACCAATTGCATGCGAAGATCATAACCTTTTCATCTGCATTATCACGTAGCGCGATATCAACTTGTCGTAATATCATCGCATCTGTGAAGTTCGTCATCATGATGGCATCTTGAGGACAATCTGCCGCACAAGTACCACATCCTTTACATAGAACGGGAATTACATGTGCTGGGGTCTTTTTCTTTTTATCTACAGTAATAGCGTTGTAGGGACATCGAGTAGCACAAATTCCACATGAATTACATAACTCTGCATTGACCACAGCGTATAAGGGCTCTACAGAAAATTCCCCTTTGGTTAAAACTCTAGTAACTCGTCCAGCAGCTGCACTTGCTTGAGTAACTGCCTCACGAATATCTTTAGGTGATTCAGCTCCTCCAGCAATGAAGATTCCATCAGTTGGTGTGTCAACTGGTCGTAATTTCGGATGTGATTCAATATAATAATCATGAGTGTCTTTTGCTACAGGGAAGGGAATATTAGAACTTGGCCCCTCCGCACCAATGGACAAGACCACCATTTCGAATTCACGATCTACTAGCTTTCCAATACGTGTATCTTCAACAGAGACAATTAAATTATTGTTCGGACCAACCTGTTCAACTTGAGAAGGTCGTCCACGAACGTATTTAACACCCTCACGTCGTGAGCGTGTATAAAGTTCTTCAAATCCTTTTCCAAATGCACGAATGTCTATAAAGAACACAGAAACCTCTACATCAGGCCAATGTTCTTTTATCAGAAGTGTATCTTTGATACTCTCCATACAGCAGTAATTAGAACAGTATGGATTATACCGTTGATCCCGTGAACCGACACACTGAATGAATGCTACACTCTTTGGTCGCTTCAAATCACTGGGACGAACGAGATCACCTGAAGTCGGACCTGCGGCGTTTATTAATCTTTCAAATTCAAAAGTAGTGACTACATTTGGATATCGGCCCCAGCCATATTCGGGAATCTTGGAAGCATCGAACATTTCAAAGCCAGTAGAGATAATGATGGTACCTACTTTATATTTATAGGTTTTAACTCTATCTTCATAATTAATGGCTTCTTTCTCACATGTACCCTTGCATTTCCCACAAGCTAGCACATCTAATCCAAGACAATTGTCTGTGTCAATAATATAACTAGCTGGAACAGCTTGTGGATAAGGAATGTATATAGCTTTTCTCCAACCCAAATTACCAGAATACTCATCTATTACATTAACGGGACAAATGTCTACACAATCGTTACAGGCTGTACACAAGTCTTCCTCTACATATCGGGGTTGTTTAGTGACTTCTACTTCAAAGTTCCCTACGTATCCAGAGATTTTTGTGACTTCAGCATTAGCAATTAGTGAGATATTATCGTGATTTCCAACATCAGCCATTTTAGGACCAAGAATACAGATACTACAGTCCATTGTAGGGAATGTTTTGTCAATCAGTGCCATATTTCCCCCGATAGTGGGACTTTTTTCAACCATAACTACCTTATAATCATCTGCTAGATCTAATCCAGCCTGAATCCCAGCAACGCCTCCACCAACAATTAAAACTCGTTTTTCAACTGGAACTACTGTAGCTTCTGCGGGTTCAAGCATTGCGGCTTTTGCAATCGCCATTTCAGTTAGCTCCATGGCTTTAACCGTAGCTTCTTCCTTCTCATGAAGATGTACCCATGAACATTGTTCTCGAATATTAGCAACTTCTACGACTTCTGGATTCATCCCACTTCTTTTCATCAATTTTTTCCATGTTGGTCCATGGAGACGGGGAGAACATGCAGAGACGACAATTTTTTCGATTCCTTGCTCCTTGATAGCAGTTTCAATCTCAACTTGACCCGGGTCAGAACAGGTGTAAGTATTTACTTGCACAAGTTCAACATTAGGCAAATCTTTGACTTCTTCTGCGATTTTGTCAATGTCCACTGATCCAGCTATGTTCTTTCCGCATTTGCAAAGGAATACTCCTACCTTTACATCTTGCTCAACATTATCTACGCTTTCTGTCATCGTTACTTTCTCCTACTTTGGGCAGTCTCTCTAAGTCGCTTGATTTTCTGTGTGAATCCTTCCCGTGGATTATTTACAAACTCCCCACATACAATCCTCCGTTTTTCGTGAGAATATTCTGCTTCATGAGGAGGACAGTCTTTATCAATCACAACTTGCTCTCGAAGCCATTCTAACATCTTAACAGCATCACCTAATTTATTTTTCCGTCCATATTGAGTGAAACAGGGAGCTAAAATTTCGATGAAACTGAAACCGGGATTGTCCATGGCTTTAAAGATACTTTCTCTTAAACGGAGAGTATCATATCCAGGCCAACGGGCTACAAAAGAAGCTCCTGCAGCAGCAGCTAATGAAACTAAGTTAAATGGAGGTTCAATATTTCCATATGGAGAGGTTGATGTGAAGTCTCCAATAGAGGTTGTCGGGGCTAATTGTCCACCAGTCATTCCGTAAATACCATTGTTATTACACAGGACATTGATCTCAATATTTCGTCGACATGCATGTACAAAGTGGTTTCCACCAATTGCAAAGAGATCTCCGTCTCCTGATAGTACGAAGACTTCAAGATCAGGATTTGCCAATTTTAATCCTGTGGCAAATGGAATGGCCCGGCCATGAGTTGCATGGAAGGCAGGTGCTTTGAAACATCCACTAGTTCTACCTGTACATCCGATTCCTGACACTATTGCATAATCCTTTGGTGTTAATCCTCTTTCGACTAAGCAAGTAGTAATCGAGGTAATAGCTGTTCCAATTAGACACCCTGCACAGAAAATAAAGCGATTAAGATTTAATCGGCCATGTAAAGGATGTTCCTCTGGGTAATCAAGTTCTGGAGTACCCCATTCTTCTTCTGATGATGTCATCTGTTAACCTCCTTCATTAGATTTTCATAGATGAAACTCGGAGCAAACGGTATCGTAGTCGGCACCAGTAATCCTGAAACTGAAAAACCGAGATGTCTAAAGCGTTCAACTTCTCGGATGAGTTGACCATAATTCATCTCCGTAACAAGAACTTTCTTAACTCCCAACTTCCCTAGCCTCTCCATAAGTTCATCAGGGAATGGCCATAATGTTTTAAGTCTAACTAAGCCGACTTTGTGACCCTTTTTCCGAGCTTGTTCAACTGCTTCTGGATTACCACGTGCATTGATACCATATGAGAGAATGACTGTTTCCGCATCCTCAACGTATAATTCTTCCCAATCATTAATATCAGGCCGTGCTCTTCTTATTTTGTCACACAGGCGTTTTACTAGGGTAATTTCCGTTTCAGGGGTCATATCGGGACTCCCAGTGATATCATGAGTTAATCCAGTGACATAGAAGTTGTAATCAGTTCCTGCTGTTGCCATTCCGGGAATTAAGTCATCGTCAATAATTTCAAAGGGTTGGTACTTATCAGGAGGGACTTGTGGTGGTTTTCTATTGATTACTTCAAAATTTGAATGATAAGAAACTGGTTCCATCATCTGTCCAACTATACCATCCGAAGCAACTATAACGGGTGTTCGATACTTTTCGGCTAAATTAAATGCCCTAACTGAAAAATCATAACATTCCTGAACAGTAGAGGGAGCGAGTACAATTGTTTCATAATCTCCATGGGAAAGATAACGAGTTTGCATCACATCAGATTGTGAGGCTTTTGTAGGTTGACCAGTACTTGGACCACCCCGCATTACGGTAACTATGACTAATGGAGCTTCTAACATAAATCCTAATCCAACAGTTTCTGCCATTAAAGATAATCCAGGACCAGAAGTTGCGGTCATGGCTTTTGCTCCCGCATAAGAAGCACCGACGACAGCCACAATTGAGGCTAACTCATCTTCCATCTGGACAAATGAACCTCCTACTTGAGGTAATCGTCTTGACATATAATGGGCTATTTCAGAAGAAGGGGTAATTGGATAACCTGCAAAAAAACGACAACCAACGGCAATAGCTCCTTCCGCAGATGCATAATTTCCTGTGGTTAATATTAATTTTGATTTAGAAGATTTCTTACTTGCACTAGCCATTTAATCATCCTCCTGTGGTACGTCCCTTTCGATTACCATAATAGATACTGTGGGACAAATCCGTTCGCATTGCTTGCACCCCGTACATTTATCTAGTGCTATTACCTTAACATAATGGAGCATACGACTATTGAAATTGTCCATGTCAATCTCTAAGACATCGCATGGACAAAATTCGACACATAATTCACACCCATCACAAATTTCTGAATAGACCTTAATCTTATACTCTTTATCCGCTCGTGGTGGATCGAGCATGGGCGTTCTTTTGGAATTCAACATTTACTTTCCTCTTTGTGGTATTTGAATCGTCAATTCTAATCTACTTGGCGAATTATAAATCCTCTATTTTCATCTTAATTGTAATCAAGATTTGATGATGAGGTTTTTAAATCTGTTTCTCGATCAAAGACATATGATAGATTATTCAGATATGAGGAATCTACACTATAATTATGCATATTTACATTATAACTACTTACTAATCTCCAAAATGTTTAAATTTCTCAACAAAGTCCTCTATCTGAAAGCGTTAAACATGCTTTGTAACAAAGGAATGACTGATTTATGAAAGTAAAATTCCGTTTTTCGGGTCGAGGAGGGCAGGGTATCAAATTTCTAGGTAGCGCTCTTGTCCGTGTCGCGATGGCCGCTAACCTAAATGCAACTCTTACTGTCGATTATACCCCATCTGTCCGTGGTGGACCTATTTTTAGTGATGTTGTGATAAGTTCAGATCCAATAGCTTACCCTTATTGTGAAGCTGACGCTGATTACTTCATTGCTCTTGATTCAAAGGGTTTCGAACGTGCTGCGGAATGCATATGTGAAAATACAACCTCTTATATTGATGCAGACTCAATTGATGAAACCGCAGAAAAAATTATCACAAAGGGGAAAATGCACAGAGTTCCCATTACACGTCGAGCCGATGAACAAAAGGTTACAGGAGCAGTTAATGTTTTATCGTTAGGTTTTCTATCAGAACATCTTAAAACTACTGAAAAACCAAATTTTACGGAAGATCAATACATTCAAGTATTCAATAGTATGAGAAATCCGGAAAATAATATCAAGACTTTCCAATTCGGAAAAGATCTCTACTCAGAGACTATTAGCAGTCCTTCTTAATTGCACTTCATCGTGATAGTGTCTCCACTAATTCTTCTATATTGAATTTGTAATCTACCCATGTTCGATAATGCTTGAAACCTAATCTTTTATTAATTCCAAGCATTGGCTTGTTCACTGTAGCAGATTCAGTAGCAACGACCTCCACATCAGGAAATCTGTCTTTGCAATAAAACAACATTTCTGCTTTCAACATTTTCCCCAAACCTCGTCCCTGAAATTTTTCACTTACTCCAGTTAATCCTTGGAATAAGATTGTGGGTCGATCTTTAAACAAAAATGTTTCAGTTAATCCGCTTAAGGAACCAGTTTTTTCACGAGAAATAATAGTTGTTCTTATTGTCTTTAGTTTAGCAAAACGATCTTCTGTTGCTCTTCTTACGGCTGGAGTTTCCTTAGCTTCCCATTCTAACTCCTCTTTAGGAACAAGATTCAATGTTTCAGAGAACAACTCACAAAATTCTTCTATATCTTCTTCTGGAATACGTTCGAATCGTTCAAGCGTCACATCTGGAGCCTGTACTTGACCTGTAGATTTCCATTCAGATAACATATTCCAATCTATGTTTTTAAATTTAAGACGACTTTCTTCTTCAACTATTGCCTTTTTCCCACCAAGAGCGGAACAAAAGGCTTTTCCTGACTCTATTTGACTTCCTCCTTGGAGAACAGAACGATGGTTGTGTTTTAACCAAATAACAATCTCTTTCAAGAGTGCTTTGGCAACTCCCTTTCTTCGATATCCTTTTCGGGTGGTGAGATATGAAAATGCGATATGGGCATTTGACTCATAATTTGGATGATGATTCTCGTACACCGATAAATAGGCGGACCCAATGATTTCTTCTTTCCCTTTTAACGTGGCGATCCAGTATTTAACCGTAAATCTTGGACTAGGAAACTGGAGAGATCGTTTTTTTTCCTCTTTCGAAGGTACAGGATCATCTGGATGCTCTTCATAATGTTTTTCTTCCTCTAAAGCTAAGAAACTCCTCCATAGTGCTTCTGATGTACTCATGGGGTCAAAACGTTTAATTGTGTACTGCAATCAAAACCTATCCTTGACTTTTCTTCTCTCTAACTATTTAAGATAGACAGTGTTTTCCTTAACTCTGATGGCTGATTCTTCTGGTAAAGACGATAACCAATCCAGGAATTCGACCGTATTAGAGAAACCCATGTAATCTATGAATTCATCCTTAGTAATTTTGTCAATTCTTTTCGAAAGTTTCTCCAGTTTAACATCGAGATTTGCATTAGATCTCTCTTTCTTTTGAGATGATTGATCTTCAAGGATGATAACATCCTCTTCGGATATATCAATTATTTCTGATGAATCAATTGTAGTTGTTTCAATCAGTCTTGGTTGGTCGGTACTTACTTCAGGTTGTTCGTCATCAATATAAAAAGAATCATCTACACCAGAAAGTAGAAGTTTTGGTTTAGAGTCGTCTTCTCCCTGTGTTAATACAAAATTTGGATTATCTTCAACTGCAAGGACATTTGACATACGGAAATTATAGTAGTCATAAAATTTGGATTGAACTTTCATCATTCGATCTAAATCGTTAAGAATTGCTTGTTTGTTTCCTTCTGCCACATCTATCCCAAAAATTTTCAACATCAATCCTTTTGGGGTTTCTAAAGCTGATATAAAGGGCATATTAAGGGCAAAATAACGGCCTTCATGCTCTATTTCTGAAGCTGTGATGAAGGGCATTTTAATGTTAAAATATTTAGCTTCTTTATCATCAGGTAAGTCACGTTTCACGTCAATAGCTTCTATTGATCCCATTTTGAATAACATTGATTTTCCTTCTTCGATAACTTTAATCCCTGGAAAATTAAACTCGGTTTTGGATTCACTGATATTAAGGTTATAGCTGTTTTTCATCATCTGTAAATTCGATTCAAGCTTATCTATCCCCATAGAATTAAACTTCTCTTTATAGATTTGAAAGGAGGATTTGACATTGTCAACCAATTCCTCTTTTGATGTAATTCCTAGATTAAGCTTTGTGATGTCAAGAGAATTAAGATTCTCTGAATTCATCCGCTTTGAAAGCGCGGTCCACTCTTTTTTGGGCAATATAAAGGTTGCTTTATTCGTAGCTTCCTTTTTTATTCGACCAAGAGTATCTTTCACATTTATAGTCAAATCTCCTATTGCTTCAACTGTAACAATGTCTTGAGAAGAAGTAATAGGGACTAGTATCGAATTTTTTCCTGCAGAGAGATTAGAAGAACCCTTTTTTATTAATGTAAGCGATTTTTTAGGCGTAAACACATCCTCAGCAACTTGGAATTCTGACTGATTCAACTTCTCAGCCATTTCCCTTGTCTTTAAAATTGATTTACTGTATAATTTCTCCAGATAAGGAACTTCGTTATCTCGGATGACAAACAGTATTATTGAAGCTAAGAACAGGAAAGGAATAAACGAATTCCAAAACGGATCCTTAAATTCTTTAAAAATGAATTCAAACACTATTAAAGTTAATGTTGCACCAAATGTATGATCTCGAAAACTCGCAAGAGAATTCCGTCGTTGAATGAAATTTGAGAGAGGATTATACGAGTAGGGTAATAATGAAACAATCAGATAAGCTACTAATGCATAAAAAATCGTTTCTTCCCATATTTCACCAAAAACGGGTGTTTCTTGTTTTAGGATATCAAATGCTACTAGAAGATAAAGTGTAATTCCCATCACCCAGAAACCTCGAAATAGACTCTTAATAAATGCCTGGTATCCATCAAATCCATAGTTCTTCAACAAAGATATCTTAAAACTATTTAGGAATATTCCAAACAGCAATGTGATAATTAGAATAAATGATTCAAAATCTAAATAAGATTGTTCAAATGGAAGTAAATACTGGAAAAGGATTTCTTCTTTTCCTACGAAAAAACCAATCAATAGAGAGATAATAAACAGTTTAATGGTAGACCCTAGAATATGAATATCTGCTTTTATTCTCTTTCTTTCTATATTGCTTAAGACCAAGAAAAAAATGGTAAAGAAAAAAGAAAGGGCACGAAACATCGGTTCGACTTTGAAGAAGATTGATGTACAGAACCAGAAGGCAAGGGATAACAAATAGGCTCTATCCAAAGGCCCGCGTGGTTCAAGAAAATCAGTTACGGCTTTAGTTGAATATCTATTGAGATATTGTGCAGTATCAAAACTTGGAATACTCATTTGATCGTATCCTGCAATATGTGTCATTTATTTTAGACTGTAGAATACTTACAGTTATATTGAAGTATCCTATTCATATTTCGTCCAAAGTCAAAAACTTGCTAATAATCTTTTTTAGTCTGGCAAAATATGATTTTAAGAGAATATGGATAGCTTTTCTAGTTCTTTCAAGGAATGTCTGATTCTTGGGTCATATTTCCTCTGGCTTTACCAATAAAAAAACTGCAGTTTTCTAATTCCTTTTAAATTCCATCGTTGTATTCTCTTAAGCAAGATAGAATTAGTATTACGAGAGACTGTATTGGAATTCCTGTAAAGTGAAATAAATGTTAAGACTAGCAATAAGAAATGTTAAAAGATCAAGCTGGCGAACTTCTCTTTTAATATTTGGAATTCTAGTCACAATTGCACTTCAGACTGGTATAGTAGTAACAGTTGACACAATTTATGAGGAATTTATTTTTGACAATAGAAATCAAAATTATACTGATATTACTGTCAATCCTAAATCATGGATGGATTTAGAATCACTTAAGGAATTAGTAGGGATCGTATCCTCTGTTCCTGGAGTAAGTGAAGCCTCTGAAGTGTACTATATCTCTTCAGATCTCATTGAGAATCAATCAGGGGGAATGATAGATATTATGATTTACGGAATCAATCCTCAAACCCATCCTGATTATTCATTGTTAAATATGTCAGCTGGATCATCTATAATAGAAGATGACACCATTCTTGTGTCTCAACCTTTTCAAAGATCTATAGATATCAAGTTAAGGGAGAAATTAAGTTTAGAGGAAAAACCTGAGATCGGTTTTAAAGGAACAGAACTAGCAGTAGGGGGAGTATTTACTATTCCACCCATATTTGGAAACAGAGATAGTCAGTTCATCGTACTTGTTGATATAAACTCTATTGGAGAGACTTTTCACAGTTCTTATCTCTCCCGTTCTCTGAAAGGTAAAATCGACATCAAAATTGGAAATTTACTAAAGATTGAAAGTATTGCAGATGAAATTATAGATACAATTGGACCAGAGTATAATGTTTTTGTTGAGAAAAAAATTTCCGAAATCCAATCCCTAGGAATCTCTGCTTATACAACGGTCATAAATTTAATTATACTTGCATCCTTATTATTAGAATTCTTATTTTTAACAAATTTATTAACTATATCCATTCGTGACAGACGTAAGGAATATGGAATATTGAGGACTGTTGGAATCAGCTCCAAGCAACTAATAGTTACAATTATTTATGAAATTCTTATTTATTCTATAATAGGAATAATATTAGGGATTTTAGCTGGAATTGGTGTTGCCAACATCCTTGTAACGTTGATAGATCGGTTCTATTCAAGTTTTCATCTTGACCATTTGTCCTTAAAACCATCTTCCCTGGGGATTCTTATCGTTTCAGGATTGATAATAACCTTATTAGCGGGAATATATCCTCTTTATCTAGCCCTCAAAGTACCTGTTATCAGAAATATACACTATCGTATGCGGAGCTCAGATAGCTCTCTTATTAACAATTATTGGAAATATACGCTGATATTTGGATTTATTTTAACCATCTCAGGGTTTATTTTCTCTTTGTACGTTACTCCAGCAAAATTCATGGAGTTCTCCGTTTTTTCTAGTCATTTTCTAGTTATAATCTATATTTTTCTGGGAACATTGTTGATAGAGGCTGGAGTAATAATTTTACTCCCAAAAGTGGGAGAGAAAGTGTTAATTATGTTTGATATCGTTCCTCGCCAAATTTCCATGCGTAATATTGCACGAGAATTTCATAAATCACTTTTTACATTAATTTCTTCCTCCGTTGCCATAACATTCGTCATTTTACTAGCAATCATATCAAGTGTTATAATTTACAATGTTCCACAATATTTTGACGATCAATGGGGGGCCGTTGATCTAGTAGTTGAAACCTACGACAATGATCCCTTCCCTATTAATTTTACAAATGAACTTAAATCGAATGAAATGATTAAAGAAGTATCTTTTATACAAGAATCACGAATTAAAATCGGTTCGATTAATACTAATATTTATGGAGTTGATCCTAGTCAATATGCGACCTTTCGGGAAAAATCGTATGAAAAAATCTCCTCTGAGCCTACTCATATACTTTTGTTGAAAGAGACAAGTTCAAGAATCAATGTATTGGTTTCTGATATCCTCTTCAATTCTTTAAATATTCCTCTTGGTGGCAATCTGACAATTCAATCTGCGTTAGATCATCCAATAACTGTTACCATTGCGGCAGTAATTAAAGGAAATAACTTCCTAGGGAATGGAAAATACTTGTATTTATCTTCAACACATTTCCAACATATATTTAATACCACGACTGCGAACTTATTTATATGTGACATTTATGAGGAGTTTGATCTCCTAAAGGTCCAAAGGAATATAACTAGATCTTATCCAAACCTAAGTGAGGTGTTTGGAGTAGATTTCTATCGGGACACCATTGAAAGAAGTCTCCAATTTCAAGCCAATCTTTTTCAAATACTATTTCTGCAATCCTTTGTTTTAGCTGGGATAGCTCAATTTATTAGCATGTTAATTTCAACAATTAATACGGAAAGAGAAATGGGTATAATACGCAGCATGGGATTAACAAAATGGGGTGTATTCAGTACTTACTTAGCAGAGTCAACTATATTAGGTACATTTTCCATAATTTTTGGTTTACTGGACGGTTTACTAGGAACTGTATTATTAATCTGGTATCTATCCGATAGCATCCCTATTCAACTCATTTTTCCTATAGATCAAATAGTTCTGTGGTTACTGTTCTCTTTCATATTAATTTTGATAAGTACAATTTATCCAGCTCTTAAATCAAGTAAAAAAGAAATTTCAGCCACTATATCAGCAAGACCAGACTCATTATTACCAAAACATAGAAGAAAAGATCCATTCATTATTAGAGTGGGAAATAAAATACTTAGTTTTATATTCTATATAGCCCTACTCATAATAGCATACTTCGTCCTTGTAATCTCAATCCTGATAATCGGATACATAATTGTATTCATTATGTGGGTTTTCAACGATATATTCTAATTAATGATTAATATTGATCTTTTATTAAGAATTCATTAATTAAAACACCAAACATAGTACCTAATACGTATAGTGGGAACATCAAAAAGAATAGGGGGAGTGTTTCACCAATTTGCTGATATGCAAATACATCACTACCACTAGGAAAAATTCCAAGCAAGCCAGGTACGATTCTAGCAAATGAAATTAGAATTAGAGAACCAAAAATCGCAATTAGCATCGCATACATCGCTTCTTGGATTTCATCATTAAGCAAACCAATAAAGATTGCAGGAATGATGATGACAATTCCTGCGGTGGTTTGTGTTAAGGGGATAACTTTTGTGTATGAACTGTGAATAATTGCACTAGTTACAATTGTTCCCCCGATTGAACTTAGTAGAAAATCTTTTTTCTTAACTAGTAACTTTAATGCATTAATTTGACGACTCATTGATGTATCACAGATTACTCAAAGATATTTTATTCTAGGATCCAATATTCCATATAAAAGATCTGCGAGAATGTTGGCTACTATAACTGTTATCGAAATTAACCAGAACAGAGCTTGAGAGACTGGCCAATCATTTTCTATAAGCGATGTGAAAAGAAGTCGCCCCATTCCATACCAAGCAAATACTGTTTCAGTTAAAATTGCACCACTCACAATGTACGCAAAACTAATAGCAATCACTGTGATCAGTGGTAAAAATGCATTACGTACAGCGTGTTTGTACAGGACGGTACGCTCCTGAAGTCCTTTAGCTTTAGCTGTTAATATATAATCCTCGTTTAGAACGTCAACCAGGGTATTTCGCATAAGAAGCATATACCCACCAAAGAAAGCTAATGTCAGAGTCACAACAGGCAGAGTAAGATGCCAAATGAGATCCATAAACCGCTCAAATCCATTCATAGTCCGAACTATATCTGGAGAACTCATAGAATGTCCTAATGGAAAGATCGGAAAGATATATGCAAAGACTAAAAGTAACATCATTCCTAACCAAAAAACTGGGAAACTATACAATGAAAGGCCCACAGTAATTAAACCCGTATCAAGTTTCCCACCATGACGACTCGCAGCCCAAATACCCGCAACAACCCCAACAATGATTGCGAAGATAGTAGAAGTGCCCATAAGTAAAAGAGTATTTGGAAGGCGTTCTGTTATTTCAGTTGTGACAGGACGAAAGGAAGTAAAACTTTGACCGAAGTTTAGAGTTAACATATTCTGCATATATTTGATAAAATGATCAAACCAGGGCCAAAATCCAGCACCTCGTTCTGGAATTCCATAAATTACTCGTAACCGTTCAACTACCCAAGGATCCATTTGAGGATCTGTATACAAAGTCATTGGATCTCTACCTAAGAGAAAAATTGGTAATCGAAAGATGAAGAAATTGAAAACCAACACTGCTAGAAACAGAAATACTGCAATTGTTACACGCTTTAACAAATAGCTTCGTAAACTCATAATATCACCTCTACGTTTTACTCACGGGTATTAAATATAACAAACATCATTAAAGGGGAAAGGTATAAAAGGATATAGTTTCATGCAATTTTTACTTGGATATGATAGAAATGACTGCAGAACATGAAGGAAGAGCTATTGTTGCAACACATGCCACACTGAAATGGCTAATAGTGATTAGTGTTGTCCTTGGAGTCATCGGAATTGGAATTTACTGGTTTATCACTCCTTTCATTGGCTCTGTTCTATTCTTAATCGGAATTATTCTCCTTGCTCTGTGTACTGTCTCTTTGCTTTTTCTCTGGTTAACAGAGAGAATGCTTCCACATCCTAAGTAAAATATCATAATAATGATATTTTTTCTTAGATGAGACACTACTAGGGTTTCCTATAATTAGGAGACTATCCAAGGTTAAATTCCGTTACGATACGCATTTTACATGAGGTTATAAGGTTTAAATTATTGGCAATCATATATCACTCATTGTGACACCTATGAACTCTTGTGATCGATCATATTTGCTGGTTCCAAGTAAACTAGATTCTACACTCACTCTAATTGTAAGACTCCAATTCCAGGTAGTAGATGTATTTGATGCTTCAAAAATTTCAAGATCTTGTGGTAAAATTACATAAGTCATGCTTATCGATCTATGCGATTGAGCTGAAATCATCACAACAAACCAATGGGCTTTTTGAAGGTATTCTGATCCTTGACCGTTTAATACAACAACACTTTCAATAGATTGTAGTCTTACCGATGAAAATAATGAAGGATTCCAAAAATCTCCAGTGATTCTGAATCGATCAAAATGACCAGTCTCATTCCGAAATATGGATATGTCCAAGATTTGGAATCGAAAATCGAGTACTGTTTGATAAGAGTCAATTTCGTAAATTGTAGAGTATGCTAACATCACAGATGAAACAACGACGATGATACTCCAAGTGACAAAGATAATCCTTCTCATCCTATCAAACTCTGTTTACTTTTCAAGTGTATATCAACTAATGATATGATATATCTAGATCACACTCTTCCAGAATGTACTATTAATAAGCTTTTGAATGGTGCAATAAGCCACTATTGTACTTCAGAATTCTTTGTCACTATCTATAGATTAATAAATAGGCTTTAGACAACGCTACAGCCTGATAATATTGATATTATTGGGTAAGCCTACAACTTCGGTTTACTATCTACATTGGATTTGTGGTGTTATTCTTGCAGAAACGGAAAATTATTCATCGTAGAAGTCGAAAAGATCAGTTTATTGGAGTTTGGAAGCGATATTATGAAATAAAACATGGTATTGTGGGACTTTTCATTGTAGTTGTCTTTGTTGCAATGGCAATAAGTGCACCAATTTTCTTTCCTCGATACCCAGGAGAATTAGCACGTGTTGGGCCAAATTATGCTGCTCCTGACTGGACTCGATTTACAGATCCAAATGCTCCCCCTGTAAAAAATTATCTGGCAGATTCAAATTTTGAAGATGAATCAGCCTGGAATATTTCCTCAACAAACTTCTACACAGGTGCACCAGATGATCATGGTTCATTTGAGTTTGATTCTTCTGATTACACCTCTGGATCAAAATCGATTAAATTAACACTTACAGATAATAGTACAAGTTCATATTCCCCGACATCGATTAAAGCAGTAACTAATTTCCAATATGAATATTCCACACCATTATGGGTGATGGTGAAATATAAGATGAAATCTAACATCACAGGAGATATGAACCCAAATTCAGTTATCCCTTACATTCGTTTCATTATGCCTCCTGATAACCCGTTGGGGCCTGTAGCTGATTATCTTGCTAGAATTGATGTTAGACCACGATATCCAACCGAATGGGCAACTTACACCCGTAATATAACATACCTCGCATTTGTCTATGTATTCGAACCTAATTCAACTGTAAATTTCGAATTTGGATTAGAATATTCCCGAACTAATATTAACTCAAGTGAAACTGGAGTAGCAAGCTTTTGGTTCGATGATTTCGAAGTAGTATGTTTTTCTTCCTTCTGGGGTCCACTCGGAACAACTGATAAAGGTCAGGATGTAATGGCCCAGTTGTTTTGGGGATGTCAAGTCTCATTGTATGTAGGGATAATTGCTACAGCTATAGGGGTGATTGTTGGCCTTATAGTTGGATTAGTTGCAGGGTATTTTTCTGGGGTTATAGATGAACTATTAATGCGTATAGTGGATTTCTTTTTGATAATCCCTACTTTACCAATTATGATGGTGCTTGCAGCGGTCCTAAGTCCGAGTATAGAAGTAACTACGATGATAATCGCCATATTCGCATGGCCTGGACCTTCAAG
>JAEOTC010000056.1 GCA_016840035.1 Candidatus Hodarchaeota archaeon
ATGCTACTCATACTAACTTTGTTGAATCTACACGATTTGCCTTTGGCGCGTGGGTTGGTGATTCACAGGTTGATAATTTTGCTGTCTGGAATGAAGTTGTCCCTCCTCTAACTGATCCGACTACTACTACGACTACTACTACTACTCTGGTCACTACGACCACAGATGACCCAGATTCGACTACCACAACGACTGCTGCTGGTGGACCTGGCTTTGAGATAGAGCTCTTAGTTCTCAGTTTGTCTCTTCTCTTTGTCTTTTCTCGTAAGCGAAGACCCTAGGTCTTCTTTCCTCCCTTTTTTTCTGATTTCGATTAGTAATGATATTCTTCTGATTTTGCTGAATGGCCAATGCTCTTGCGATTTACAAGCAAAAAGAGCATATTGTGAAAGATGTTCTAAGACTATTTTTCTTATCAATCGTGTTTGGGTGTAATTTCACTTTTTTGTGCAATGTTTTCTTCATTGATTCGGTCATTCTTGCTTTGTTTTCCCCCTGTTCCTCTTTCTTATCAGTACTCCAACAGCAATAACAGAGATAACCACACTGGCAAAACTTGCATTCCCATCAGTTGTAATTGTTGTTACCCCTTCTGAAGTAGAAGATATGGTAGTGGTTATAGTAGTAGTGGTCGGTGGAAAAATAGTTTCCACACTACAATTGAATTGACTTACAAATACATCAGAATTTCCATTCCATGAGTTATCTAGGGCGTTAGCCGTTACTGGCAGATTATAGGAACGAGTTGAGCCAATGATGACTGCTATATCATCTGAATTCAATACCAGATCGCCTGCATCGTGTCCTTCAGTCCCGATAACCCCTGCATCCTCTGTACTGGTTCCTCCAAAATATGTGGAGTAGTTCACCTGCTCGAGATCAGGAGTCAATTTGCTAAGGAAAAAGTCGGTTGATCCGTGTATTTCTGTCTGATAAGCATTCGGTGAGGTGGGAAAGGTAGGTTTGTCTGTATATCCTAAAACGTAAAGATTTCCGTATGAACCCATCTTCATTGTGCCAGGAACCCCTCCCCCTAAGAATGTGGAAGCTATTATGGTTGTCCCATCAGAGGAAATTTTAGTGACAAATGCATCGCTTCCCCCATTACTCTCCTTAAACACTCCTGTTGTTGTCGGGAAAGTGGAGGACCATGTCTTTCCAAAGCAATAAATTGTGTTGTTTTCATCGACTATGAAGTTAACGAGATAATCCCAGTCATTTCCCCCTAGAAACGTTGAAAACAGTAGCGTAGTCCCATTCGTAGCGAATTTTGTAATGAATGCCTCTTGTGCTTGATAAGTTTTATCAAGAGCCGAGGAGGTTATAGGGTAATCGGGGGAATTTGTGTATCCACCCATGAGAATATTCTGTTGATTATCCAGGGCGAGAGTTAATGCATAATCTTTTGCACTTCCTCCGAAATACGAGGAATACAGAAGTAATGACCCATTTGAGGATAATTTACTGATGAAGATATCAAATGTTCCCGAAAGCGTATTTTGATACGCATCTCCGCTTAGTGGAAAATCACTTGAGTTTGTATATCCTGTTATGTATATGGTATCGTTTTCATCGAGTATTAGCTGGTTATTTCCAATAAATGCCTGGCTTTCCCTTGCTATTCCGCCCAAGAAAGTTGAAAAGAGAAGAGTGGATCCATTTGCAGCCAATTTACTTACATAGAGGTCTTGTCCCCCATTATACGTTGTATCATAAGCGTCGGGTGTTACCGGAAAGTCACTGGATTGTGTAGTTCCAAATATTATAATATTGTCCTTACTATCAACAGCCATCTCCATTGTATGGAAGGTTACATTCCAGGGAGGTGTTCCTTGCCAGGTATCTAGCGCGCTTCCTCCTAGATAAGTTGAAAATATTAGTTCTGTCCCATCAGACGTCCATTTACTTATGAAAATATCTAGATTACCATTATAAGTTGTATCATACGCACCTGGTGTAGTTGGAAAATCATCTGAAAAAGTTAAGCCTGCAATAATGATATTTCCCTGACTGTCATATTCGATACAATGTCCAAGATCATCCTCAGTACCCCCAAAATACGAGGAATAGAGTAAACTCTCTGTGTTTACTATGGAATTAGGAGAAAATGAAGGGGATTTTACAGATGATCTGTCTCCTAGTAGGATTATTGATACGGTTATTAAAATCAATATGCCACTTATCTGTTTTTTCTTGTTATCTTCTTTCATCTTACTCCGCCTTTTTCTTTCTTCGATAAGTGATCCAGGTGGTTAAGCTTAGTGTCAAGATAATTATCCCTGCAAACGACGAGTCCTTATCAGTTGTAGTTGGAAGCGTGCTGGTATCTGAGGTAGTGGTGGATGTTGATGTTATGGGGTCACTGATTTCATCGGCTTTAGGGAATTTACCCAGCCAAAAATCACGGTATTCTGGACTACTGCCTCCATTTTCCACAGATGCCAGTGCTACTATGTCCATACTTGAGTCAGATCCCTCTATTAGAACCATATCAACGATTTTTTCTCCCCGAGTCACTTCCCCATAAGTAATGAATCCTAAGATGTCTCCGGTATCACTCACTCGCACAATGCACATATCACCTTTATCCTCGCTTCCACTTATCGAACCATACGCTCCTCCGATATAGTACTCGCCTGAAGTACTTTGAAGACAAACGCTTGGGGTATCATAATTATTACTTCCAAAGGTTGTGTTCCATTCCACATTTCCATTTGAATCACATTTTATTATCCAATAATCTTTTCCTATTCCGTATGTGTCTCCAAATGGGTAACACGTGAGCAAGAACCCGCCATCTGCAGTTTCTAGTATATTCCTCTCCCATGCCCCATACCAATCTGTACCATCATCATATGCTTGGTCCCAGACAATATTCCCATTTTCAGTAATTTTTATTACCCATATCGAGAATGCGCTATTAGATTCGCTTGATTGCTTTGATAATCCACTCAATAGATAATTTCCATCATCTAAAGGAATTAAAGCGCTTGCCTGATCAGATCCTACTCTATGATATGTTTTATTCCATTCTTCGTTCCCATCTACGTCAGTTTTAATTAACCAATAATCCGTATTCCATGTTTCTCCAGGTAATGCAAATTCTGATTGAGTAGCTCCAGCCACCAGGAATCCTCCATCAGATGCTACTACAATTTGCGATCCGTAATCTGGCCCATCTTCTTTGCCATTATATGTTCGGTTCCATTCTTCTGTTCCATTTTCATCAATCTTGAGAATCCAGAGATCCCATGTGGAATACTCTGTGCCGAATCCGAACCCGTTTACTACATATCCTCCGTCAGATGTAGGAGCTACGCTTCGTATATGGCATTGAGGTTTTGTGGGATGGGAATAACTCTGATTCCACTCTTCTTTCCCCTCGGAATCGACTTTCAGTATCCAAGAGGTTTGATCTGTACCCCCTATGAGATATGACCCTACAAGAATATACCCTCCATCCGAAGCACTCACTAATTGCATTGGTCTTTCCTCATTTGGAGTTTCATAAACTTCTTCCCATATAGGTGTGGCCTTTATATTCACATATCCACTATTAGAAGTTAATGCGATTACCATAAGGCTTAAACTACAGATAAACATGCTTACCGTATATTTTCGTTTATTTTTCATCAATCTTCACCTCTTAATCAATATTTACCTTTTTTAATTGGAATTTGATCATTTTTAAACGTTTCTGCGCTTGTCTGGTGTTCTAACCCTTTGTACGATCTGTTCTGTCGATTAGAACTAGGGCCTCCTTTTCCAATTTATGGGTTCTTTGACCTTTACCTTCTCCAAGGTAAATTTAGCGCTAATATTTAATCATAAAATTAATTTAACTAAAAATACTAGGGAATTAGGAGGCGATTTTAGGTTCAAATTATCATTTCTAGTATTAAAAATAATAGTATCGTTATGGTTTCATTTTCCAAATCTTTAATGATTCATACATGAAAACCATGGTTCCAAATACGAGAACAAACAGAAAAACCCAGTTACTTGGATCAAGGATATATCTATCTCCTCGTGTTAACAGAAAACCCAGAAATACAATTAGACAGAGAATAAACACCCCCAAATAGATTGTAAAACGAGGAATCACGTGATATCCGAGACGAAAATAGAACCCATAGATTCCTGATTTGATTTCTTCTTTTACATAATACTTCTCATTTTCCTCATTTTTGGCTACAATTCCCACAGAAATCAAATTATTAATATGATACGAGACGAGGCCTGGAGAGGATAATTTCAATCCCTTTTGTATTTCCCTGATCCCTGCAAAACCTTCTGGATGAGTTAGAAGAAACCAATAAATGTTGAGTGTGGTTCCTTGAAGGAGTTTCTCTAGTTTTTCTTTAGGCGGGTCTGGGTGCATGGTTTCTCTCACGTATTTAAGAGAGTAGGATTTTGAGAGTAGGGGGATTTTTCGTTTTAAACGAGAGAGATTGATATTCTCTAATTCTTTAAAACGATCCATTATTTTAGAATCCTCCCTCTAATATACTTTGCCTTCCTATAATTATAGATGACTATTGAAACCGCACAAACCACCAACCCACCAATCGCTATTGCGAAGAATGGGACCAATTTGTACGTTTTGAGAAAATTTGGGATATTAAACTGGATTAAATTCCTCTTACCACTTAATTCCACTTCTAAATAGCGAAATGTCGAATTGCTAGCTTGAATTTTAAGCTCCTCCCATTCTCCCCTTTCCTCATTATAAAGAAAGAGAGCTAACTGATCATGAGGAATTTCATTGACTTCTTCAATATCATAATAGCATCTAAGCAGATAGTTCTTATTTTCTTGATCACTTGTTGCTAATATGAACTTACCGTCTTCAATTTCAGAAGGTAGAAAGACCTTTAATTCCTTACTCATGGTTATATTCACGTGATACTTCTGTTCCTGAAGAGGAGTTAGGACACAATCTGCCCATGGAAAATAAATGGGGTAGTCCGTAACCTCTATGTTATTATATTGGAACTTTTCAGGGTAAAGACTCTGTTTATGACTATTTGAAGCTTCTACTTGCTGTTGACTTAGTTTGAAGTTTCCTAATAGCTGATTATCTTGAGTGGAATAATTAAAGTAAATTTGTTCTATTGTATTCACGAATACAAATGGATTTAAGTCTTTGATTAGTGCATAAATATTCTTATTGAAAGTTAAATAGATATACGGGGCTTTTTGTTGAATTACTGGTTGAACTCGATAATAAAAATATTCTCGTTCTTGTCGTACGGGTGTTTTGGCTCCCTTTAATACTAATTCGTCAATAAGCGGTTCTTCAAATCCACCTGTATTAAAAGGGCTTGAAGAATGCAGATATAATCGAGTTAAGTCTGGATCATTGTACGAACTTGATCCAAAGAGAATAAGATCGTAGTCTCCCTCCCTCCAATATTCAGCCCAGTCGCTAGGGATGTTGGGTGGTGCCCAAATTCCTATTGCTTCTAAATATTCTTCAATAATCTCTGGGTGACGACTTTCGTCTCCTACTAAATTGAGAGCAAAGCGAAAGTTGTCTTTCCCACGTAGATAACCCGCCTTATCCAATAACTCATTTGCTAATGCCACATCAAACGGATACCCTGTCACCGACTGATTATAATATGGAACGTCTGGAGGGATTAAATTCGTCATTGGAATTGAAAAATCACTCCAGTTCATCTGATTTATGTATTCTTGCCTATCAATGGCATAATTAATGGCTAGTCGGACTCTGGGATCACTTAAATATTGATTATTGTGGTTAATATACATGAGTTCAAACCGAGTCATTTTTTCGCTAATATACACCTCCCAATTGATGCTATTTAACAACTGTTCCTCGATAGTGTTGTGCATAAAAACCATATCGACTGTTTGATCCCTAATCTCGTCAGCAAATTCTTCCTGAGCAAGATAATGAATTTGTTCAAAAGGAGCCAATCCTTGATGGTAATTATTGAATCTAGTAAATGTAAAATTTTGAAAATTATCATTGTAAGTTGAGGAAGTTAATTCATATGGACCTGTGCCAATGGGATGTGAAATATTTGGTCCAATAAAGCTAGTTGGGGCTGCTATGTGCAGATATGCACACTCATGAATAAAAGCAGCAAACGGGTCAGTTAAATGGACGGTAACTTGAAATTCGTTTTCTATTTCGACAAAATCAAAAGGTATTGTGTGAAAACTAATATATGGTGCTGGTTTGACATAGGCGGAATGAGTGGGATTAATCAGTCGATCATAATTCCATTTTACTGTACTCGCATTAAACTTTGACCCATCATGAAAAATAATATCATCCCGGAGATAAAATGTCCAGTGTTTACTGTCCTTGGATACGACCCATTGTTCAGCTAGCATAGGCTGTAATCCTCCAGAATAAGGATCATAATGCACTAAAGCCTCATATACTAGTGAATTACGACGTAAATCAGCATTCCAACCTATTGCTATCGGATCAAAAAAAGGGTCATAAGGCCCGAGTATATATTTAGGTGTCATTACCCCAATTCGCAAAATGGAGGGAATTGAATCAACTGATTCTTGATTGAACAGAGGTATCTTTGACTTGGGTAAATCATTTGTCTCGAAATTATCATAGGAGTTTCTGTTCGTAATCCATGAGGAAAATAGAATTAGGGACACGATTGTTACAATTAGCCTCATTTTCAAGTTTCCAACTCCTCGAGATTTATCTAGAATGGTTTATTATATTCAATCTTAGCTTTAATTCATTTTTAAACATGATAGAAATAATATGTTGGTTTATTGATAGCTTTGGAACGATTAAACTTACTTATTCTCCCCAGAAAAGCATATTTAAACCTTTCTAACCGTTCTAGATGTTCTAGATGTTAGAACATGCATTTTTCATTTCTTTTACAATCTCTATAATCACATCCCTCTACCCCACGATCATCTCCAAGCTTCCATTTATTTTTTTTAAAAAGAACAAGCTCCAGTTTTTGAATAGCCTTTGCTCTTGCGATTTGTATACAAAAAGAGCTTATTGTGAATGAGATTCTAAGCCGATTTTTTTCCTTCTGACGACAGTCTTCTGTAATTTCTTGTACTCTTGAAATCCTTGGATTCCTCCCATCCTTTCATTGTTTTTAGTTTTTCTGCCCTTCCTAATTGATCTTCTTCCCTTTCTTAGGGGTTTCATATCTGCCGTACAAATATTTGTACAACTATTTTCCGAGGAAATGTTTAAATAACCGTTTTTTCACCTTTTCTGCTTAGTTATCCAAGAATATTAACCCAACTTGGTTAAAGAGGTTTTTAAAATTGATTGATAACGGAATAAAGTTTTTTCGTGTATATTGCATCCTTCTTTTGGGTGTCATCTTTCTGTTTCCCCTTACGCAGGTGTCTGCTGAGGTGGTTTGGGTAGAGGATTGGGAAAACGGGTCTTCTGACTGGATTTTCCACAGTTATAACTATAGTGATGTTACTGGTTCCTGGTCTTTTCAACCTGATGCCATTGCTACACCTTCTGTGGCCAATGGAGTCTTTCAGACTAATTCTCCGAGTGATTTCTTTGGCGATTATTGGAGTGGCGCGATTCGAAATAGCACGACAGCGTATGGTTCCTGGAGTTTCGATGTGATTATTGGGTCAGGAGTCGCACATGAATCCTATCTTATTTTCTTCTTTGCTGTTGCTGGAATGCCTGATGATCTTACTGGATTATCTTTAGGTGATAACAATATTACAGGGTATTTCTTAGTAATTCAGTCAGGAGATAAAGGAGCTTTTGGTAATCCACTCATTCAGTTAGCGACCCTTAATTACGTTTTGGCTGACTATCATCCTGCTACCCCGATTGAAGGAACACTTCATTTCCATATTACTCGGAATACCACAGGTTACTTTGAAGTCTTTTTTGATCCTACGAATGACTCCTCGCCTCCTATTCTTACTGGTACTAATACTACTTTTACTACTTGTTCTAAATTTGCCTTTGGTTCCTGGGTTGGGGATTCGCAGATTGATAATTTTTTTGTCTGGGATGAAGTCGTTCCCCCTCTAACTGATCTCCCTACAACTACTACGACTACTCCGATCACTACGACCACAGACAACCCAGAGTCGACGACAACTACGACTGCTGCTGGGGGGCCTGGCTTTGAGCTACAAGTGTTAGTTCTTGGACTGTCCGCTCTATTCCTCTATCTTCGCAAACGAAGACCCTAGGTCTTCCCACTCCCATTTTTTTGGATGATTGGGGATGAAATTTTACTCGTCTACTCTAATGAACAGGGTGTACAGTCCGCTGTACACCAAAACACCCAAAAACTGATCCAAGAACACGATATAGAGTCTCATTTACGAATAAACCATGGTTTACAGCATGTTTCGGGAATTAAAAACATCTTCAAGGTGTATCCAGAGTTATTTTCTCTTTTTCTTGTTTTTTACTCTAGTTCTTGTTCCTGCCGTGAGGGGTCTCTCCTTAAATTCTAGGGGTGGTGCTGAGTCTTCCAGTATTTCATTTGTTGTGATTGAACCTCTTGGTTCTCATCCAGCTTTTCAACAGCTCATTACTCAATTTAACCAGCACCCTGATTTTGACTTTACTGTTGAGGTTGAGTTACTTGAGGGAAGTAACAAGGATTGGTATGACCAATTAGTTCACCGATTTTTAGCTCAAGACAGTTCTTTTGATCTTGTCTCGACTGACATTATCTGGATTCCTGATTTTGCCTTTGAAGAGTTTTTAACCCCTTTGGATGATATTCTGCCTCCTAAGGAGCAGAATTACTTTCTTACTCCCCCCATTGAAGCTTCCATTTACGATGGTCACATCTATGCGGTTCCTTGGTTTCATGCTTCTGGTCTTTTCTTTTATCGTACTGACATTCTCGAATATGCGGCTTCTATTGGTTTAATCCCTGCTAATCGTCCTCCCTCGACTTGGGATGAGTTATATGATTGGACACTTATCATGCTTGCCAACCAAACCCTTGTTGATCAGTTTAAGAGTTCTGATGGAGTTTTAGAGGGATTTATCTGGCAAGCTTCTTCTGGAGAAGATTTGATGTGTAATTTTTTGGAATTTCTTGGTGGGACGGGTATCTTCTCCTTTCTTTCTGAAGAACAATCTTTTGCTCTATTAGATTCTCCTCCAATCCAAGAAGTTCTTTCTTTCATGAAAAGCCTCATCACTAGCGGTATTTCTCCAGAGGAGGTTCTTACTTATTGGTCTGGTTCCAGTGGTGATATCTGGTTAGCAGGGAATGCGATTTTTCATCGCAATTGGCCATATTATTATTCATTCAGTTATGATTCTCCGAATTTACTGAACCTTACAACTTCGGAACCAGTTTTTGCTGTGACTACTATGCCTCATAAAGTGGGCACCTCTTCTCCTCGTACTTCCACCCTTGGTGGTTGGCAGCTTGGTCTTAATCGCTATTCCTTGTATCCTGAAAAGACCAAACAATTTATGACCTGGCTTACGTCATCCGACCAGCAGAAGGTTTTTCTTCTTTCTGGCGGTTTTCTTCCTTCGCGTCTTTCTCTTTATTCTGATCTGGATATTGCTTCTAGTGATTATGCTTATATTCAGGATTTTTTACCTATCTTTCAAACCGCCATTTCGCGTCCCCGTCCGACTCATCCTCGCTATTCCGAAATGAGTGTGGTCCTTCAATCTCAAATCCATCAATTCCTTTCTGGGACCACTTCGTATGAGCAATTCGCTCTCACCAGTAATGGGGAAATAGATCTTATCCTGAAGCAGTTTGAACTGGATTTATTGGCCAAATTGGAGGAATTGAGTCGCAAGACCTTTCATCTTCTTCCTCTCATCGCCTTAATCTCTGTTGGGGTAGGCCTTCCGGTTATCAGGGTAATCGTTCAGAATTTTCGCACTTATCGATCATTAAGGAGGCAACTCAAGCTATGAAATCTATTTATACTCTTCTTCTTGAGCTCTTTGACTATTTTATTCCTTCGAGTCATACTCCGTTGGATCGCCCTATGAATGAAGATTTAATTCGGGGGAAATCTCTCCAAATCTACTGGCACTTGCTGACCGCGGGTCCTAAAGGAGTTCGTGAAATTCAACGAGATCTTAATCTCACTTCTCCCTCTTCTGTCTCCTTTCAACTTGATCGATTGATGAAAGCGGGTATTGTTTCGAAAGATGAGAGTACTGACAAATATTTTGTGTCTGAAGAGGTTAAAACTGGTATCTTGGGTTTCTATGTCCGTTTCGGTTATCGCATGATTCCCCGTCTTACCCTGTTTCTTCTCTTTCAGTTGACTGGTATTGTCGTTTTTCTCATTCTTTTCCTTCTTGAGGGAGATCAATTTGCTTTAAATCCCTTTAACCTTCTTGCTTTCATCTATTTAATTCTTAGTAGTCTGTGGTTAATGTATGAGTCTACTAAAATCAATAAACTAAAACCTAAAGAACTAAAATGATAGAATAAACATAATTAAATGAAATGAGAGTATTACAAGATGTTTGAGAATTTATTACTTAACTGTCGTCTTCAGACCCTTCTTTTTTTGGGTATGATGCTTTTGTTTCCCCTCACGCAGGTATCTGCTGAGGTGGTTTGGGAAGAGGATTTTAATTCTGGAATCTCAGAGAAATTGACATTCTTCGCATGGACCAGTGATAATGGCATTTTTCGTACAAATACTACCGCGCAACCCACTGTCGAAAATGCTGCTCTTCAAATGCCTAATAATCGTGTTGCGAGTACTTGGAGTGGTGCTCAGCGGAACACGACTTTAGCTTATGGTTCCTGGAGTTTTGATTATACTGTAAAAGAAGGTGAAGATCATACTTCGTGTGATACGATTTTTTTCGTCAGTAATTTTCCATGGGATCTTGATGGACGTCCACTTCTTCCTAGCAACTTGAATGCATACTATATTGCGATTAAATCGGGGTCTACTGATAATTGCTGGCCGGATGAACCGGATCATGGATTAAACTTCGGACGAATATATCAAGGAAATGCTGTTAACTTAGTAAAATATGTGTTTCCTGCTGACCTTGTGGGATCCTACAACATAGATATTTTAAGAAAACCGAATGGAGAATTTAATATCTATTGGGACTCTGAATTAATCATTAACAAAACTGACATTCTTGTTACATCAGCTGAAGTGTTTGTAGTTGGTTCTTGGACTGGAGATTCTACTTTTGACAACTTTGTTGTTGAAGAGTTTACCGATACAACTTCAGATGGTTTACCAACTGATTCAGATAGTTCAACGAGTGCAGATGATCCATCGACTACTGATTCAAGCTCAGATTTTAATGTGGACTTATTATTCCTAGCTCTCATTGCGGTTATGGTAGTTACCAAGAAACGTAAATAGTTAAGCTTGAAGGAGTAACTTTGTAAATGGAATATTACTCCTTCGTCCTTTTTTTATCTTGTTTTCTCATCAGGCACTTAAATGAGCAAGTATACACTCAACCTGAGCTGTTTAATGAGATTAGTTAATTTTCGTTGTTTCCTTGATTTTTTACACATCATTCTCTATTTAGAGAATGCTATCGCTCTTTAAGTCCCTGAGTTTCCTTCATACATTTCGTAAATTTTGAGGTTACTGAACATGTCTAACAAAGTACTTACTAACCTTCGCCTACCTTTCGTTCTGATTTTAGGTATCATGGTATTGTTTCCCCTCACGCAGGTCTCTGCCGAGGTGGTTTGGGAAGAGGACTGGGAAAAACCCCCTTTTGATGAATGGATAATTCAAGCGTATTCTTATAGTGGTGATACTGGTTTTCAACCCGATGCTGCTGCCAATCCCCCCGTTGTTGCTGGTGTATTTGAAACCAATGCTCCTTCCGATATTTTTGGTGATTATTGGAGTGGTGCAGTCCGTAATAGTTCTGTGGCGTATGGTTCTTGGAGTTTTGACTGGATAGTTGGTTCTGGGTCGGTTCATGAATCATATGTCAATGTCTTCTTCATTTTACCCGAGTACCAAAATAATCTAACAGGAAGAGATATGAGTGGTAATTATTCAGGGTATATGCTGAATCTTCAATCAGGTGTGAAAGGTCCTCATCCTCATAACTCGATTTATCTATCACGTTTTGATGGAGGAATAATTGGCATGACAGCTTTTGATTCTGCTATCGAAGGATCTCATCACATTGAAGTGACTCGGTTCGAAGATGGAGAGTTCAATGTTTACTTCGACCATAATTCTACTCCAATCATTACTGGAATTGATACTACACACACGAACTCTACTAAATTTGCCTTTGGTGCGTGGATTGGCGATTCAGGTATAGATAATATTGTTGTTGCAGATCTGACTGAAACAACGACTACTACAACTTCTACGACTACTACCGATGATACTACTACTGATTCTCCTACAACAACTGAGACTGGAAGTCCAAGCTTTGAATTTCAGGTGATAGTACTTGGAGTGGCGTTCCTTTTCATCTTTTCCCGCAAGCGAAGACTCTAGGTCTTCTTTTTTACCTTTTTTTCCTTCCTTATGGTTATTATCCATTTTCGTGTAGTTAGAAAGAGTGACGCATTCCTGAGGGGGCGTTACTTCTTTCTTTCCTTCTGATTCAGTTTCTTGCCAATCGATTTTTTTCTTCAACTGGGGAGTATTACTCTCAATGGTTATGGTTTTCTCATCTCGCAAGAAGTGGGATTGCTGGTCCTAACAACTTATTTCATCAGTTTGTTTGCATTTGCATTTTATAAATTTAAATTTAAGAAACAGAAGGAGACATACCGTTGATGAATCTAAGAAATAAAATTCTAATTTCTTCTTTGTCCTATTTTGTTTCCACATTGTCTGAGAAGTATCGTTCTTTGAGGTTTTAGGTCATTATATTTTCCGTCTTTTCCGCGAGGAGATTATTAGTATACTAAGCACTAGTGGTACACTCATCATTTCGAATCCTGGTATTCCACTTCCAGGTATAACGATTGTCAAGATCATTGTATCTAATACCGTGGTGGCATTTTTCAGTTGAATACTGATATCATATGTTCCTGACTTAACCGATGCCTCTGTTCGAATTTTCAATGGTATTTCGTCTGTTTCATCCTTGAAAATATTCTTGATCAAGGACGAACCAAATGGTTCTACTGTGATTCCACTTGGTTGAGTTCCGATGACTACAGTTCCATATCCTGTGGCTTCTCCTTCATTTTTTACCGTTATTGTGACGGTTGCTATTTCTTCTTTCCCTACTTCTTTGAGCATGCTTCTCTCTGTAAACTGTAGATTGGCTCGTTCTAGGGATGGTGGTTTGATTATTACCTCATTATTTACAGTAATGTTATCTAACCCGTGTCCTCCTTGTGAATCAAATCCAAAATAGTTTCCTACTGTATATTCAGTATCCATTGCTTCTATTATCAAAGTTCCATCCACGTACACATTAAAATGGCCATTTAGATCTCTTGTTATATCTATGTACAAATATTCAGGCAGTTTTCCAGTATATCCCCATACTCCCAATACTTTTGACGGAAATCCTTCTCGACTTCCTAATATTAAGCTACTTGGGGTTACCATCCAACTTGAATCTGGAATTAATGTTAGATAATACCCTTTTTCTTCCCCAAGGTTTCCAAATGCTTCTGTACAGAAGTAAACGTACATATGTTCTCCGCTTATTAGTCCAGTTTGATTTATGTATACATCAAAGCTCCATGTGCCGTATGCAATATTACTGTCATGTTTTAGTCTGTGGTGATCTGTTTTTTCTCCTGCCGCAATTAACAATCCTGTTGTAGCGGAATAATTTCCGTCTATTATGGTCCATCCATCGTAATTCCCGTCCTCGAAATCATCACTCCAGATTTCTGTAGCAATACTTGGAGATGCTTGCAGAACGATTAAAATTAGGAAAATAAAACTTCCAGAAGTTAAATTTTTAGATATTTTTTCTTTTCTCATCTGATTCATCTTTCACCCACCTAATCTGAGACCATGCTCATAGCGTTTTCCCCTATATTAACTTATAGTTCTATCTGTCTTCTCACCAAATTGGATAATTAACTCAAGAAAACACACATGACCGTATTAATAAAAGAAAATGAACTCCTTCCCTCATATTTAGGAATTTGTTGTGGCTTCTACTGTTTTTTTCGCTTTCTCCGCTTTCTACTGAAGATTCCAACTCCGAAGACGATAATAAGTAGTTCTACAAAGGCAGTACTATCATCAGTTATGTTCGGTGATGTTTCTGTAATTCTAGTTGTTGTTTTAGTCGTTGTGGTAGTTGTTATGGTAGTTGGTGGAGTAGTGGTAGTTGTCTCATTCACCTCTTTCTTAGCCGTACTGAGTATTAAAAAGACAATATTTCGATAAAGTAGTGATGAGTCTCCCTCCTTTCCATTTTATTTCTTCTTTTTCACTTTTGGTCCGAGTGGGTACGAATAAACGAGTCGATTATCGATTTCCTCTTTGGTTTTTTTCTTTTTTTTCTCGTCCTTGTTCTTTGGTTTTTGGTCTTCACTCATGTTAATCACAGACTCTTCCTAGACTTTCTTGAGTTGTGTCTTGTATGTTTATTTATTAATTCAATGCTAAGGTTTGCAAAGTCATTTCTTTTAGACGTGTCTAACACTATTAAACTTTGAGGAACTAAAATTTTACTTCTTCTTTTTTCCAATTAAAATATATAGTCGTGTCTAATTCTTATCGGCCTGCCTATTATTTATTCAAGGAGGATTGAAGTATTTGCTTTAGTGTAAAAAGATCAAGTACTAAAACTCTGTTATTCGTTGTACAAACTTTTGTACAGTGAGTACAAGGTTTTATACTTCCCCTACCGTGGAAACCTTTAAGTAAGGGGAAATTCCTATCTATTTGAAAGGTTTCACTCGAATTAATTAGAAAAAATCCTGTTAGAGAGCTGTTAAACGTATGAAACTCCGATATTATCATGTTTTCTTACTAATCAGCATTTTTATCCTTACAGGTATCTTTATTCCTGTTTCAACCCATACAGTATCTTCATTCTCCTCAATTGTACATACTGATATTGTAAATACCCCTACTAATGGAGCAGAGGATTCTTCCTTACGCATCCTCTCCTATGGTTATCGTAATAGTGACCCTTTCCAAGAATTTAACGATCTTGCCTCTTATTCTTATCTTATTACACTTGTATTTGATTCTCTTGTTCATTATTCTTTTGAAACGAATGAAATAATCCCCTCTCTTGCCAGATCTTGGCTTGTGAGTTTAGATAGCCGTCACTGGACTTTCTTCCTTCGGCAAGATGTTTTATTTCATGATGGTTCTGAATTTAACGCTTCAGCTGTCAAATTTTCTTATGATCGACTTATTGATCCTTCCCATCCTGCTTATATTGATCCGACACACAGAACACTTCTCTTTCAAGGCCCTCTTGAATCCGTGACTGTAGTAGACACGTATATTGTGTCTTTTCACTTTTCTGAACCCTATGCTTCATTTTTGTATACAGACGCAGCCACAATGAGTATATATTCTCCTAGAAGTTTTATAGGTTCGAATATTTCTACTCCTATTGGTACAGGTCCTTATGCATATGCGTTTCATCAATCCAGAGAAAATGATACATTGCTCCACCTTACAAGAAATCCAGATTATCATTTAGGCTACCCTCCTTTTGAGAACGTTTCCTATCGGACTTTTAATGAGACAGAACAGAGTTGGTTTTCTTATGAAGAGGCAATACACAACCGAGAAGGAGACTTGGCAACTTACCCCATTTCTAGTCTTCCAGATACGGATGAGTATTGGGATCTTTCTCTTTCTTTTCATGGTATTGAGGTAGGTTACTTTAACCATTCTAATCCCTATTTGTCCAATTCTTTAGTGCGTTCAGCCATCAACTATGGCATCGATAAGGTTGATTTCTGCACTACTTTTCCCAATAGTACTATTCGTTACTCTAGATCTTCTCTTAAGAGCATCATCCATTCTGATATCGATTTTCACGATTCAACTATTCCAGGATATCCCTTTGATCCGCAATACGCAAACTTCTTACTTGATGCAGCAGGTTATCCACGAAACACTGATGGATATCGTTTCAGTCTTCAGCTCTCGGGAGACGATTATAGATGGGATAAACTGATTTATATTCAGGATCAGCTCCGAGATATTGGAATCAATTCGACAATAGATATTTTGGACCATAATGATTTCTCAACGGGCCTGTTTCCTTTTGATCTTTATATAGTGGGGTGGGGTGGACTGATGGATCCAAGTTATGTCTGGTGGTTTCTTCATTCAGATGGTGATATCAATGTTGGGGGTTTTCATAATTCTACTATTGATCAACTCGTTCTAAATGGGCAATATACTCCTGTCGTACAAGAACGTGAGTATTACTACAAGAAACTCCAGTGGTTAGTACAAGATGCTGTACCTTACTTATTACTGAGTGAGGGATATAAACCCTACATAAGGGCTACTTCTGTTTCATCATTGGTTAAAATGAATATTATTGGGAAATTTGCATTTAATTTTCCAACTGTCCAAGATCCTCTATTTTCTCTCTCCGAAATTCCTCTTTCTGTCAACCCTCTCTATTGTCCACAAGCAGACATTGTGATCTCTCCCGAATCAGTTATTCACGATTCTTATGTTAATCTCGATTTTTCAACTGATTCATCTCAGTTCTTCCCAGATCAAATAGGGGCGGGAAAATTTTACCAGCTTTCGAATGATGATCAGGAACCAGTGGAGTATTCTCTCCGTTTCTATTATGATGAAAGCGATTTTAATGAGAGTATTGATCCTGAGTCGCTAGCTCTCTTTGTTTGGAACCCAGTTCAACAATCTTGGGATGAACTAGAGTTAATTTCTGTAGATAATGATTTTCGCTATCTTGAGGTTCAGTTAACTCTTTCTACTGATCCTCTCATTCTTGCTTTTGGCGTAAGAAAGGTGTTTTTGGAGGAAGTTATTCGCTCCTTTAAACTTCTTTTTCCTTATCTTATATTACTGGGGGGAATTATTTCATTTGGTGCTGCAATTATCTTACTTAATAGAATGTTCTTGAAAAATCTTCAGGAGGAGTTTTTATCACAATTATAATTAAGGATCCTTCCCATGAGATTGCGGAGGTTAAAGCTTCCGAGGATTCCGAAACGATGACTGAACGAAAATCGCTTGTTTCTCGGTTTTTTTCTACCCTTCGTCTTCGTATTAAATCGATTGGTATATCCCAGACTCCCATCGACAAAGAAATTTTACAGGGAAAAACTATTCAAGTTTACTGGTTCCTTCTTACTCATGAAGATGCTAGCATTCGTGAAATTCAGCGTGCTTTACATTATGCGTCACCAGGGACTGTTACTTATCAACTTTCTAAGTTAGAAACAGCTGGTGTTGTGACTAAAGATCTTGAAAATGATAAGTATCGGATCAAATCAGAAATTAAATCAGGAATCTTGGGTTTTTATGTCCGGATTGGTTATCGAATGATTCCTCGGTTTTCTTTATACCTTATTTTGTTCCTTTTTGGGATTATTTGCTTCGCTTTTGTGGCAATTGATCGTGGTGACACCTTTATTTCGGATCCTTTCAATTGGATCATCCTATTTATTTTGATCTCGGGTATTTTTGCCTTTATCTTTGAATCCATCCGTATTTGGAGAATGAGACCATAGGGATATATGTTGGAAAGAGTAATGGTTCAATGAGGGGTATTACTTCTTTCCTCTTCTTTCGACATATTCATGGTTTCTTTGGATGTAAATCTTTAAATAGCCGTATGTTCTGTAAACTGGTATTACAGGATAGTGCATTCTATTCTTGTTGAGAGGATGAGCGAATGAAAAGAAAATTTAATAAAACTGGATTTCTGTGTGTTACAGTCTTATTTTTCCTGTTTAGTCATGTTTATCTTTCTTCTGGTATTTCTGATGACTTGGAATGGAAAGTAAAGGTGGGAGATAAAAAAAATTACGAATTCAGCAAGGTTTATGAATTTAATCTCACGGATTCCACTACTAAGTCCGTAGGTTACATGATGGGTCAAGCTCTGAATGGATCTGGTATAATAGTGACTTATTCCAGTGGTACTACTTTTACAGTAGAAATTTCTCACTTTGAGGATCAACGTGCTGTCCCTCAGATCACCATGGAAGGGGTTGTCTTCATCCCCCATCCAAGACATGGTAGTTATGTTTCAAGAACAACCGATAATCGAACCTATTGGGAAGCACAGGTAGGTGAATATACCTCTGGATCGCTTTCTTTGAATATCTCGATGGACGGGGATGAATTTATTCGCAGAGAATCTAATTTAATTCCTTATTACAATCAATCCTTATTTACTACCCGTAAAACTAATTGGAAAACAGGTTGGCTTACTTATTCTTATGTTGCTATATATCAGAACGTTTCAGGAGATCGTGTGCTTCGTTATGAGCTTGAGCTCAAAGCCAGTTCTAATGGAAGTGTTCCTGGTTTTTCTGTATTCTCGGTTTTGATTTGTTTACCAGTAATTTTTCTCATTCCGCGCATGGGAAGAGAGAAGGATTCCTAGAGGAAGAAGTGTTCATTGATTTGTAAGCTAAAAAAATGGAAATTGGTAAGACTACTACTTCTTTTTTATTTTTGGTCCTAAGGGGTATGAGTAAACAAGTCGATTATCGATTTCCTTTTTCTCTCCCTTTTTTTTCTTCTTCTCATCGTCTTTTGGAGTTGTATCTTCACTCAAAATAATCACTTGTAGAAAGTTTTGTGGACTAGATGTATAAATTTTCTGTCATTCAAAATAGTAGGGACTTGTTTTTATTCTTACTATTGGGAAGTTTGTGTTTATCTTTGAATCATTATGAATCGGAAGCTGATGGTCTGATTGAGGAATGAAGAGAGAGTGATGATTAGATGAGGGGTATACCTCTATCCTCTAATATCCCATAAACCAGTTTGTTACTTTTTGATGGCCTCTACTTGCATATTTGTATGGATGTTTCACCTGATCTAGTTTACGTAACACTTGATCCCGATTCACAGGCTTATAGATCCCATTGACATGATACCGAAATGGAACAATACGTTCAACGGTAAGAGTTTCAGGGGATACTAATTCCTCACGATACCGATTAGTGAGGATTTTTAATTCTTTAGAACGAACTCTAACAATATGGGCATAGAGGGTTACATACCCGTGGGTATTACCTTTTGCAAAAAAAGAAGTACACCATCC
>JAEOTC010000012.1 GCA_016840035.1 Candidatus Hodarchaeota archaeon
AAATATGAGGTTTTCATACTTGCACTCGCTGTAGACATATACATATTACTTACAGAAAGAAGGCTAATGATTAAACCACGAGAGATAACGAACATTATAACCGCTGTTAGCCAGGATGCAGTAGCAATTAACATAGAAGTTTCATTATCATCTTTCAAAGAATGGTAAAGTCCTAGCATACCAGGCATTAAAAGTAACTCTCCTATAACTGTAAAAATGAAAAGAGAGACTGGAAACGCAGGATCCTCAAGTACTTCCTCTGCAGGAAGAGGAAGTGTTTGTTGTGTACCGATTACAAGTATTACGAATATAAAGCCAATTAAAACAGAGGTGAGTAAGGAAAGACCACTTGCTTTAAGCAAATTTTTCCAAGATTGATTCACATTCATGATAAACACCGATTTTAGTTAAATTTATACGGTATGTATAAATTTTCTCACCAAGTATATAAATACTTCGAACGTGAAACTTTATATAGACTGTGTATTTTATTTTAATTATACTGTTTTATTTACGAGAGGAAGTAAAATTAGTGACAAAGAAACGAAAATTACGTGACAAAAAAAAAGAAAAGACTGAAACTGAAATCCTTAGAGTTACCCATCTTCTTCTCTTAGAAAGCCAGATTAGTGATGTTACAGTGGAGGATATTGCTGAAAAAGCATTTGTTAGTAGGAAGACGATATATAATTATTTTAAGAATAAAATTGATATTTTTCTTGGTTTAGGTGCACAGACTCTTAAAGAGGCGAATGAATTCACTGAACAAAATTTTCCAATTCAATTAACTGGAAATGAACAATTACTCTTCTTTTGCGAAAATTCTTTCAAAGGAAGACGTGGGTTGGTAGCGTTCTTTTCTATCTTAGCAGAATTTTTTAGATACATTGAAGATAATAATATTCCCATTGAAGAATTACATGAATTTATCGCTGAGAATAAAGGAACTAGAAATCATGGAGAAATGGTTAATCATTTTAAAGAACCGAATTTGATAAACTTTTACAAAGAGATGATTAAAAACGCTGAATTATGGAGTAGAGCTGTTAGGAATGGAAAAAAAGATGGTTCAATCAAGAATGAACTAGAGGATGAACAAATCGTAAATCATTTATACGTGATAATTTCTGGAATTGTTTTTGGAATGAACTTAAATAAGCCAACTTTAAAGAGAGTTGGTTTGGAAGAAGAAACGATTGTGGAAAATACCTTAGAATTGATTACTATATTTTTAGAAGGAAAATAATTGAAAAAAAGGGATAGGAATAGAATTAATATGAAAGCTATAATATGTGAAAAGTTTGGTCCTCCTGAAGTTCTACAATTGAAAGAAATAGAAAAACCAACACCCAGAGAAAATGAAATTCTGATAAGAAATTATGCGTCAGCGATGCAAGCAATGGATATCACTTTTCGAAGCGGAAGGAAAGTACTTTCTGGAATTGACAGGATATTTATGAGTGGGATCCGTAAACCCCGAGTAAAAATCCCTGGACTTGATTTTTCAGGTGAAATTGTTTCTGTAGGAAGTAAAGTTACAAAATATAAAAAAGACGATCAGGTTTATGGACTTTCCAAGAAAGGCGGCGCATGTGCAGAGTACATGAGTATTTCCTCAACATCAGAGGTCGCTATAAAGCCCTCAAACATGAGTTTTCAAGAAGCTGCTTCAGTAGTCGGTGGGGCGATTCCTGCATTAGCTGCCCTAAAAGATTTAGCAAAAATTCAATCAGGTCAAACTGTTCTTATTAACGGTGCTTCAGGCGGAATTGGTACTCTCGCCATGCAAATTGCTAAGCATGTATATGAAGCGGAAGTTACTGGGGTATGTGGAACAAGCAATATGAGCATGGTGCAAGAAATTGGTGCAGATTATGTAATCGACTACAGAACTCAAGATTTCACAGAAAATGGCAAAGTTTATGATGTTATTTTTGATGCTGTGGGGAAAAGTACCTTTTCAAAGTGTAAAAATTCGCTAACAAAAAAAGGAATTTATGTAACAGTTGATTTTTACAACCCAAAAAAGCACTTACTTCAGATTATTACAAGTAAATTTACAAGTAAGAAAATTAAGTCAGGGATGTTGGGAAATTTCGATGACCTTAATTTACTTCGGGAATGGATTGAAGAAGGTAAAATCAAATCTGTAATAGACAAAGTATATCCACTAGACCAAATAGTAGAAGCCCACAGGCATTATGAAACTGGTCACGCTAGGGGGAGAATTGTTATTGCTGTTGATTAAGTGGATAAAGCAATTATAAAATACATTTTCCGATACTTATCGATAGTAGATTTAGATAAGAAGTAAAAGATTTGCCTTATTATTCGTATAAAACCCTAATAAGTTTCTCTGAAATTAGGAAATAACTCTATAACTGAACAAAGGATTGAAGATTATGAATAAATCCTCCCAATCATCCCCAGTGTCTGTTTGGGCACTAATTTCGCGCTTTTTACTCGCATTCATCTATCTATATCTCGGATTGAAACATTTATTTAATACTGAATCATTTAGACGGACTATTGCTTCTCCAGAGTCAGGTAGTAACTTCTTAAGGGATATATTCGCTTTACCCTTAGAAAATGAAGTATCTTTCACAGTTTTTCGCTTTTTCGCAGTATCAATAGAAATTCTAATGGGAATCATGTTAATTATTGGGGTTCTTTTACGCCTATTAGGCTATATTAGTAGTTCTCTAACATTTATTCTCGCAGTATCTCTAATTCCAAATTTCTTCCTATTTTTTCTTCATTTTATTCCGTGTATTTTGTCTTTACTACTAATTTTCTTCAATTCAAACAAATTTGTTCCTGCAGAGCGATTTATCCCAGAATCGCTCTTAACTTTGCAAAAAAAGTAATATTTCTTTCAACGAGAAGGGGTTTTGTGTTATAATTAAAGATAGAAAGTTTTTTATAATGCAATAAATTAGAAATCTAGAATCCTTGAGAGGATGAGGAAAATGAAGTTTAAGAAATTAAAATCGTTATTAGTTATTGTCATTGCAGTAGGTTTCTTGGTTAATAACATTAATGAGCAAAAAATTGCATTCTCATATGTAAATAATTGCTATCCAACGAATGGATGGCTAAGAGCTGATCCAGAAGACTTAGGGATGAATAGCACAGAACTGGATCGAATGTATCAAGCAATTATTAGTCAAAATGTTGGTATTGACAGTATTCAGATTGTTAGATATGGATATCTATGCTATGAAGAGTATTTTGAGTACTACAATTCTACAAATATCCATAACACCCATTCCATAACAAAAAGCGTTATTAGTGCCCTTATCGGCATAGCTAATGCTACTGGAATGATAACAAATCTGGATGAACCAGTAGTAGAAATATTTTCGAATAGAACGATACAAAACCAAGATGCAAGAAAAGAAGCAATGACAATTCGGCATTTACTTGAAATGAGAAGTGGGTTGGATGTGAATGATTTGTCTGTATCTTATACCACGACTTCTATACCCTTTAATGATTTTACATTTAGAACCAACACATCTAATGTTATGCCTGGAACATGGGTGAAATATTTAAATCCTGTTAATGATTTTACCCGTTTAATAACCTCTGACGACTGGATACAATTCGCATTGGATAAACCTATGGAATCAGATCCAGGAACGAAGTTTGCTTATAGTGATTGTATTACTCACCTCCTCTCGGCAATTATCCGAGAAAAAACTGGAATGAATACAGAAAATTTTGCTAAACAGTATTTATTTGATCCTCTGAATATCACAGAATATCTCTGGTGGGAAGATCCATCAGGGCTTAGTATGGGAGCTGATGGCTTATGGCTAACTCCACATGATATGTTAAAAATTGGTTATCTGTATTTAAATCTGGGAAAATGGAACGATGCACAAATTATACCTTCAGACTGGGTAATAAAGTCGACTCAGGATTATTCTCCTGAATCTGGGTTTGATTATGGGTATCAGTGGTGGCTTGATAGCAGTAATGACTATTATTATGCGGACGGGTGGGGAGGTCAGCATATCATTATCAAACCAGATAAAGATTTAGTTGTAGTATTCACAGCTTGGGATCCTACTTCTATTATGCTTTTTAATGCATTTATTCTTGATGCCGTTGTTGCTGATGTCTCAGTTACGTGTCCCACAACGACTCCAACAACAACATCTACTACAACTACTCCTCCTACAGATAGCACAACTACGACTAAACATACTTCGGAAACAACTACTACCAGTGCCACTGGGTTTGATATTCTATTAGTTTTTGGTATAGTGACTGTAAATCTAACATTAGCTTTCAGAAGAAAGAAAAAATAACTTTTTCCCTTTTTTTTCTTCCAATAAAAGGTGATTAAATAAACTAAATACCTCTAATCTTTAAATAGGCTGAATTCGTAAATTATTGATCATTTCTTACCATATGAACAATTTCCACATGTTTATATGAACAATGTTTATTGTCCATACTGAGAGAAAAAACAAGAATTCTACGAAATGATTAGAATGGCTTCCTCTGACGCTGTA
>JAEOTC010000057.1 GCA_016840035.1 Candidatus Hodarchaeota archaeon
TACGAGGAACAGTAAGTAGAAGTACTTCACTAACTAAAACACTCCACTTATTACGATTGAACCGGACAAATCATTGTGTGATTCTTGATGATCGTCCTACATATAAGGGTATGTTACAGAAGGCAAAAGACATTATTGCATGGGGAGAGCTTTCCCCTGAGAGTGTTCGGGACCTGTTATTAAAACGTGGACGTCTTGAAGGCAATAAAAGAATCACGGAAGAATATATTAAGAAAAACACTGAGTTTTCAAGTATTGATAATTTCATAAACAAATTCATGAATTTTGAAGCAGATCTCTCTGATATCCAGGGCTTAAAGCCAGTTTTCCGCTTACACCCACCCCTCAAAGGCCACCACCGAAAGGGAGTAAAATATGCTTTTACTCTAGGAGGAGCATTAGGATATCGAGGCTCCGAAATTAATCAATTAATTACAAAAATGGCTTGAAGTGACAGAAAATGACCATTAGGAAGCAAAAGAAAGTACGTAAGCAACGCGGAAGCCGTGTGTATGGTTATGGAAGAATTTCTGGAGGCCACAGAAAAGGTGGATCCAGAGGTGGAAAAGGCAATGCTGGGAGTAAAGGACATCATCGAATAGGAAAAATTAGTCAAATGATCCTAGATCAGAAAGGATTCACATCTCCGAATCCAACAGTTTCAATGTTTATCAATGTAGGAGATATAAATGAACAGCTGGATTTCCTTCTGGCAGCAGAAATCGCGAAAAAAGAAGGAAAAACAGTAACAGTTGATATGAGCAAATTGGGACCAATTAAAGTATTGGGAAAAGGATTAGTAACTCATCCTATACATTTACGTGCTGATTCCATCACCACAACTGCTCAAGAAAAAATCGAAGCAGCTGGTGGGAAAGTTATTAGTGAACCCACAGAAGCCTAGGTATAATAAATTATTTAATCTCGAATTAAAAGAAAAAAAATTGCGTAAGGATTGATATCTTTACCATAATTCTATGGGCCGGTGGTCTAGTCCGGTAAACTGATCGGAGAATCTGGTCAGTCTGCGATTGACGCCTCCCTGACACGGAGGAGGTCGGCAGTTCAAATCTGCTCCGGCCCACTATCTTTTCTATAAAAATTCCCTCGTCTCATAACACCTGGGAATGTTAGGATATTCAGGAGAGCTTCATTGTCATACTATATCTCAGAAGTTAATTTAGTGTTAACACAAATTCAGTACTGAAACTTCCATACTTGTTAGTTAGTATTCACAAAAGCTGAAGTGGGAATAAAATAAAGTTCCCGACAAAGATTGCAGATATGGAAAAATGAATTATTTCAGGGGAACAAATTGAGATCCACGAGTGGCTCCAATTCCTGGTGCGGAGTGTTTTACCTGCTTACATGTTGGGGCGTATTCACCTAAATAATGCCCAAGTGTTTCAGGTATCAAGGAGACTCTCAGAAATTCTCTACCATTGTGAACGTGTACAATTGCACCTATTAACTCTGGTAAAATGATAAAATCTCTGCAATGAGTTCTTACAGGACGTTTTGTCTCTTTGGATGCGCTAATCCTCTCCATAAGTCTAATATGTTGAGTACTCATACCACGAGTTAATGAACGACGTTGTCTTGCAGGAAGTAATGAAATGAACTCATCCATTGATTTTTGCTTCAGTTCATCTAGCGTAAATCCACGATATTGAAAAACACGACGGGAGGACATGATACATCACATGTATACCTATTTAAGGGGAGAGCAAGAAGGGGTTAAAAAATTAAGTCTATCAATCCAAATGGAAGAAAATTAAATCATGCAATTGATATTCGCATGTATAGGATGATTTGAAAATATTTCTTTTTCTGTAAGGCCAAAGTTCAAAATGACGATATTTTAGCACTGAAAAATTAACCGTTTATTCATTGGTAGAGTAAAAAGGAAGTACTTGGCAAAAAAATATCAAGAACCAATGAATAACACATTCAGCGGAAGGAGATACTTTTTATAATCCACTAAATGTAACCTTAAATGTCAAATATAAGCCAGAACCATAAGGAAATGGCTAGAGAGAAGAAAATAACAGGAAAAAGAACTCTACTCTCTAATAACAATAATGGTTGAAAATAAATTGCCAAAGTATAAGATCTCAGTCTTTGGACTGGACGCAGATCGAACTGCCATCGCTACAGGCCGAAATCTACGCATTTCCCCGAAACATGCGCGCGAGATTTGTCGCGAATGTAAAGGAAAATACTTGGAAACAGCTCAAGAGTACCTGGAGCAAGTAGTTAATCTGGAAAGAAGCGTACCATTTAGACGTTATCGCAAGAAAGTACCCCATAGAAGCGATCTGACAGGTTGGCCGACTGGACGTTACCCACAGAAAGCGGCGAAAGAAATCCTTCGGGTTCTAGAAAATGCAGAACAAAATTCATCATTTAAAGGGTTAGAAGTTAGTCGCTTACGTATTACTCATATGGCTGCACAACGGGGACGAAAGATACGCGGGTTCACCCCAAGGGCTCATGGCAGATCCTCACCAAGTCATAATACGCTTACACATATAGAAGTAGTTGTAACAGAAGAGTGATAATCATGGCTGCACAAAAAGCGTTTATTAACAGAAATTTGAAATATGTTCAAGTAAATGAATATCTCAACCGTGAATTAACACTCGCAGGTCAGGGAGAAATCGAAATTCATAAAACTCCAATGGGTCATCGGGTAATCATTCATGCAGTAAGATTAGGTATGGTTATTGGGAGACGAGGAAGGAATATCCGAAAAATTACTGAAACATTGGAACATAAATACGGTTTAGAAACCCCACAACTCGAAGTTCGTGATTTAGAAGAACCTCGCCTCAATGCCCGTGTAATGGCTGGGCGTCTGATTTCTCAGATACAAAAAGGATTCCATTTTCGTCGAGCTGGATATGCCTTAGTTCGCAGAATAATGTCTGCTAATGCAAGAGGGTGCGAAATTTCGATAAAAGGAAAACTCACCTCTCAACGAGCACGAACGGAAGTATTTAGAGAGGGTTTCGTTGCAAAATGTGGAGAACCAGCAGAAATTTTTGTTGATGAGGCCGTGCTCGAGGTCACACTCAAGCAAGGGGTAATTGGAGTTCATGTAAAAATCATGCAACCAGATGCAATATTGCCAGATGACGCAGTGTTGATTCCAGAAGTGTTCGGTCCACCAGAAGAAGATGAAAAGGAAACAACTGAAGAAGTTGAAGAACTAGAAGTTGTCGAACACGATGAAGAACAGCCTAAAGATGAAGAAGAGACATCGATCCCTTCAGAAGAGGTTGATGCTGAAGAAATTGACGATGAAAAGCTATTGAAAGAAGAAGATTTTCAAGAGGAAGAATAAACAATGGCAATATTGAGAAAATCAAAAATTAGGGAAATGAACGCAAAAGAAAGAGAGAAAAAGCTTCAGGAACTCAAAACTGAACTTCTCACATTGCGATCAAAAGCCCAGACTGGATCAATAGAATCAGCAGGTAGAGTGCGGGAATTAAGACGTACTATTGCAAGAATATATACCATTAGTAAAGAAGAAGGTCAGTCCCTTTAATACATACAAAGAGGTAGTAAGGAAAAATATCACGAAATCACGCTTGGTCGGAACATCTGCTCGTATTACCTGCTACGGAAACACATATACTGGTGAAATTATTACCGAAACAAAAAATACAATCAAAATAAAAACGAGAGATGGAATCAAAACACTTCCCAAAGATCAAGCAATTATACAAATTCAAATTAACGATCAAAAATTCAATATAGACGGCAAACAATTGAAAGGCAGACACGAAGACCGTATAAAACATAGGATGAAACGTAAATGGTGAAACGAAAATACTCACGACAAATTGGGATCGCCCCCCTGCCAAAGAGGACATGCGATGATAATAACTGTCCATTCCATGGCACTTTGTCCGTTCGTGGAAGAATTATTGAAACTGATGTGATTTCAGACAGGATGGACAAAACAGTCACTGTACAAAGATCACAATTAGAGCTAAATAGAAAATATAAGCGGTACGGTCGATCAAGTACACGGATGCACGCACACAATCCACCCTGTATTGATGTTAAAGCTGGAGACCGAGTAAGAATCGGTGAGTGCCGTCCAATATCTAAAACAGTATCATTTGTTGTAATTGAAAAGATTGAGTTAGGAGAATAAGCTCATGAAAAAACGAAGAGCTATGCGTCTGGTGACACGGAAGATTACCCGTGCATTACCTACTGGGGCCATTGTTCCAGTCGCTGATAATTCAGGCGCTAGAATGATCCAAGTAATAAGTGTTAAAGGACATAAAACACGATTAAGAAGACAACCAGCTGCTAAAGTAGGCGATCTAATAGTCTGTTCAGTTAAAAAAGGATCACCTAAATTGCGACGTCAAATCGTCCATGCAGTTGTCATTCGACAGAAAAAACCATACAAACGCGCTGATGGAAGTTGGATATCTTTCGAAGATAATGCTGTTGTTGTTACAAATGAAACTGGAGAACCCCGTGGGAGTGAGATTCGCGGGACAGTATCTAAGGAAGCTGCTGACTCTTGGCCACGAATTGCCAGTGCAGCACGAATTATATCATGAGAAAAGTGAAAAACCATGGGCTCTCAATTAAAGACTAAGAATCCGACCAAACAACGGAATCGAATTGCTAAAGCAAGTTCATTTCACAGACATAAACTTATGTCAGTCCGTGTCTCCAAAGACTTGAGAAAGAAATACAAAGTCAAAAGAATTCCAGTAAGGAAAGGAGACACAGTGTATGTGACGTCTGGAGACTTTGTAGGTACAGAGGGAAAAGTACAATCGGCTGATTACAAAAATCAAAAGCTTTTCATCGAGGGGATTGCCCGAGAGAAAGCAGACAAATCCAAAATTATGTATCCAATTCATGTATCAAAAGTCGTCATTCGCAGATTTGGGAAGGTGGGAACCAAACGTAAAGCGAGTTTAGAAAGAAAAGCGAAACAAGCTCTAGAAATTGAGGATGAAGACATTAGCGAAGTAATCACTGAAATTGAAGAGGAAGAATAAAGGATTGAAATATTATGGGTAGTAAAGGAAGTACAAGGCATAGTAAACGGTTAAGTGCCCCTATTACTTACGCTATTAAACGGAAGCATGGCGTATTCACGATTAGACCCCACCCAACTAGAGGACCTTATGAAACTGCAATTCCTTTAGGAATTATCCTACGAGAGATTCTAGGTTATGCAAAAACCTTGAACGAAGTTAAAAAAATCCTCGCTAGGAAGTCGGTTAAGGTTGATGGGAAAGTCAGAACTGATTACAAATTTGCGCTTGGGCCAATGGATGTCTTGGAAATTACGAAAACAAACGAATTCTTCCGTTTCGTTCCATACCAAGGAAAAAGATTATACACATTGCATCCAATCACCGAAGAAAACGCAAAGCGAAAAATCTTACAAGTGAAGAAGAAGAATTCTTTAAAAGGTGGATTGACACAATTTACTTTTCATGATGGAAGAACTCTTGCAGTAAATTCAAGTGAAGAAACAAATATCCCAATCCAGGAAATTTCACCTAAAGATTCTGTTCTATTCAATCTTGAAACCAATGAAGTAGTCGAGCATTATCCGTTCGCTGAAGGGAATTTCGGTTTAATTGCAGGTGGTAGACATGTGGGTTTATTAGGAAAAATTACCGAAATAGAATCCCAACTAGGTAGAAAAATGAGGACGATTACTTTTCAAACTGATGAGGGAGAAATTAAAACATCTGATACCCATATCTTCATAGTAGGGACAGATAAAGCTATGGTATCCTTACCAGAACCAACTGGAGAGACAAAAGATGAGTCGTAGAGGAAAAGCACCAGTTGAAGAAGAACGAGAACCCGTTCCATTGACTGAAGAAGAACAAAAATTCGTTGAAGATTGGAAAGCTCATCCAATGAAGAGACCTATCGTAAGAAAAGTAAGTGTAAATTTTGGTGTAGGAACCTCTGGTCCTGAGCTAGAAAAAGCACGAGAACTATGTGAAAAAATAACTAATCAAGTCCCAGCAGAAGGAAAAGCAAAAGAATCAGTGAGAGGATTTGCAATCCGTAAGCACGAACCAATAGCAGTTTTTACCACTCTACGCGGTGAACTCGCAAAAGAATTCTTAAAAAAGTCACTGTGGGCTCTTGAAGATCGAGTATCTGCAAAAAACTTCGACACGCATGGAAATCTGTCATTCGGAATAAGTGACCATTTAGATTTACCGAACATCAAATATGATCCAAAAATCGGTGTACATGGATTTAACACAACCGTGGTTTTGGAACGAAATGGTTTTCGAGTAAAAAAACGACGTATACGCCCTCATAAGATCCCAAAACGACATAAAATATCAAAAGCAGAAGGAATTGCCTTTTTTAAACATGAATATAATCTTGGAGTCGAATAAGCATGCAAAAATCAACTGATACACAAAGAACCATGGGAAAAGGGGCCCGTACCTGCCGTCGATGTGGAACACACAGAGCTATTATCAGAAAATATGGATTAAATATCTGTCGTCGATGTATCCGTGAAATTGCTGGAGATTTAGGTTTTCGGAAATATTGAAGAAACGAAAAACTCCATTCGATCAAATTGTTGAAACTGTAGAGAAAGAAGGTTATCTACCTACAGAATTATTAACTCGTTTACCAAAACATTGGAGACGAGTAGGGACGGTGGGAATCATTGAACTCCATACACAATTATACCCATGGAGAGAGGACATAGGTCACAGTTACTTATCGGTACTGAACGAACTTACTTCAATTGTACAGAAGATCGGTATTACAACCGAAACTATACGTACACCTGGATTAGAATTTATTGCAGGCAATCCGAATACAGTTACCCTCCATAAGGAACTCGGCTGTAAGTTCTGGATCGATGCATTAAAACTAACTTTTTCCACTGGAAATCATGCTGAACGTCAAAGATTAATTAAAATCGTAAAAGAGGACGAACAGATTATAGATATGTTTGCTTGCGTCGGAAATCTCTCTTTACCAATTTCAGTCCACCATCCAACCATAAGGATGAAAGGAATCGAAATAAATCCTTATGCTTTCTCTTTTTTAGAAAGAAATATTCTTGAAAATCATTTAGAAGAACGATATGAAGCGATTTTAGGGGATAATCAAACGCATACACCTGAAAACTGGGCACATAGGATCTTGATGGGGTATTTCGAAATAAAACCTGCACAGCTTGAGGTAGCATTGGGAGCATTGAAACAAGATCAGGGAGGGATTTTACATACACACGGATTGACAACTCACAAACAGCCAACAAGTTGGCAGAAAGAAATCGATCGCATAATAAAAGCAAAATATTATAATTTTCAAATAGGGTCTATAGATCGACGAATGATTAAGTCGATTGCACCTGGCGTCAACCATTTTGTGGACGATATTGAGATAGTTCGCATCAACTAAGGTACAGAATGCTTTTTATACTGAATAACAATCTCATGGACTAATGTATAGAAATTTTGAAGTTCCTTCTTAGAGGGAATATAATTTGCATGTGCGATACGATTACGAATGTGATTTAAACGCATTAATGGTTGTTTGTAATCTGTGAGTCGAAGCTGAATAAGAACCTGATCGAGGCCATCACGAAAATTCCCATCCAGCCCAAGAAGCTCCCGCATAGCCGAATGAGCATAAGTCACAAAAGATTGTTTGTCTTTTTGGTTTGAAGATACTTTATTTCCTTCAAAACACTCTAACATCATTTTCCATGGATTATGGAAAGATGGTGGGAGGATCTTCTCGGGAGATTGCGGTTCCAAGAGAGTGTTGGAATCCTGAATATCTGCATGAACTTCTTTTATCCCAGGAGGAATCTGGAGATTGGCCAAGACGTGTCGAGAGGATTGCTGAAACATTGAAGAAAAATTTGAGTTATCAGGAATAACCTCCTGAGCCTTAGTAAGAAAGTAAGTAGCATAAATAAAATCCTCCTGCGAAAGAAAAGCATTGATTACCTGATCCCAAGTGGATAATTCCAAAGGTTGAATTTGAACCGCTTTCCAAAAAACTGAAACTGCTCTGGTCGAATATCCTTCTTCCAAGAGTATATTCCCGCGTAAGAGCCAAAAATCAATAATTAAGTCAGGATTGTCAGAACATAAATCCATGAGTAAAGCTGTGAGTTGAGTTTCTGTGGAAACATCATCTACATTCAATAATTGTTCTACAAGTGGGATTAAATCTGTCGCGTTGGGATGACTCTCTAGACTCGCAATAAAAGTGGAGATCCGAGTAGTTATGGAGCTCATACTATCGTCATATAGTATCTCTCCCCTTCATTTATAATCACCAAATTACATCACTAAGAACCCCCAATACAAATCAATGCATCAGTAATAACTTTTGGATGACTAAGAAAACATCATTTCTTCGGTTTTGCTAACCTATTTCGTTTTTCATCAAAATAATCTACATAATTCGAACCAAGAATGAGTCGAAGCTGTGGGTGGTATTCTGGATTCCTCTTCTGGATCCATCGGAAGGTATGTTTTAAGGTCCAAATAAGATAATATTGATCATCTCCAAGGATTTTCTTTGGGAGAGAGGCAAGGTTATGCACTACGTCAATATTATATTCCTTAATCCAATTGCTAGCAATTAATAGAATTTTTTCAGGCATATACTTCGTTAAATCTTTAAGATTATTACCAACAGAAGTACGGACGTAAATAGACGGATCACATTTCAGTTGTGATAATAAGTGCAAAATTTGATCATTTTTGGAGGGATCTCGTAACCATTTAATATCTGCTAAAGGTCTGAGACTTTCTGAAACTATTCGACGGATATTCTCGGAAGAGGATGTACTCCAAGTTTGAAGTAAACTCAGTATTTGGTCAGATTGAACCTTTAAACCCTTCCGAATAATGTATCCTACAGTTTCTCGTATTTCCCATTCGGGGTGATCGGCCCAGAATAATGTTTGGTTCATAATCCTCTGGAATAAGTCTTTAGAAAAAGAACTAACCTCCCCAGCCAATACTAGGCAAAAATAGTGAAGGAAAAGCTTTTTCTGGTTCTCAGCATATTCAAACAAGGCCAGTAGAGAGGTAAATAGATTCTCTTCGCTACGTTGAGTGATAAGAGATGCAATTCCTTGAGCAGTTACTTTCGCGATAAAAAATTGTCCTTTTCCGATTCGTTCCTTTTCAGGAATGGTTTGATATTCATGTAGAAGGAATCGATGGAGTTTTTCATAATCAGGCTCAGATAATAAGTCTCCCTGCCAGAGATTCTTATTGATCCAAAACTCCTGAGCTCGTTTTCTGAGTACTTTTTGAGAATGACTAGAGACCAAGAGAAAAACACTGTTCAAGAAGTGAGACGAAAAATAGTTTTAAGAATTGGGAGAAAGAAGATACAGTCTTTGACTAGTCAAATGTAGAGAAAGGAAAGAACAATGGAAAAACGTCAATTTGGAAAAACAGGGTATCAAGCTTCGGTCCTCACACTCGGTGGATGTGCGTTGGGATGGTTACATGAACAGGAGGAGAGTCTAGAACGAGCGCAAGAAGTAGCAGATAGTGCTGTGAAACTAGCATTAGATGCAGGTATTAATATCATTGACGTAGCTCCATCATACGGAGAAGCTGAGGTGCGATTATATCCCTGGATTCAAAAATATCGTAATAAGTTATTTCTAGCAGATAAAACCATGGAAAGAACCAAAGAAGGAGCATGGAAAGAACTTCAACGCTCATTGAAGCGACTTGGAACAGATACATTCGATCTCTATCAATTTCATGCTGTTAAAGATATGAACGAACTCAATACCATTCTAGGAAAAGGGGGGGCATTAGAAGCAGTAAAAGACGCGAAAGAAACAGGACTAATAAAATATATAGGAATTACAGGACATGATGATGCTCGGGTACTCATCAATGCAATTGAACGATTCGATGACTTTGCCACTGTTTTATTCCCAGTCAATGTCGCTTCAAAGGTTCAGTCTCATGTAGTGAATGATTATAGTCCTTTGTTAAAGCTCGCACAAAAGCGAGATATTGGAGTCACAGCAATAAAAGCTATTCTCAAGAGAAGATGGGTAGGAGAAGAAAAATATCATACGTGGTATGAACCATTAGAGGAGGAAACGTGGATTAAGCGTACCGTGTGGTTTACCCTATCGCAAGAAGGAGTAACTACATATTCCCTTCCATGTGATTTACGTTTGTGGCCAAAGGTAATTGAGGCTGGAAAGCAGTTTCGAGGGTTGAGTACCACTGAACAGGAGAATATAATTCAGGAAGCAAAGGACGCACAAATAACTCCACTATTTCCAGTTAAAAATTAAGAGAAAGAAGTAACGCCCCTCAGGCCCACGTTACTCTTTCTAAGGTATTATTTAAGGAATTAAAACTATTTTTTGCGTTTACGGTAGTATAGGACCGCCGTTGAAAGGATGATTGCGACTATACCAAATCCGCTGTTCCCCTGGTCTGTCGTCGTGGTAGTTGAGGGTTCTCCATCAGTTGTAGTTATTGTGGTAGTAGTTGTTGTAGTTGGATGGACTATCTCATCACCAATCACCGTGATATTATCAACTCGAGTTCCTCCATGGGAATTTAGTTGGAAGAAGAATTCATCCGTTGGAAGACCCCAGTTAAAATTTTCGTGAGGATCAGAATCAGTGACTTCAATCCTAAGTACTCCATCTAGATATAATTTGAGAGAATTATAATCTCGTGTCACATTGATATGATACCACGAATTATTCTGAATAGCAGTAGATTCATAGAGACCGAGGACAGTTCCACTCCAAGTAGAAGTGTATTTTTCAATACTAATAAAGGGAAGTCCTGTAACAGAACCATAATCCTCAGGATTATGACTGAAAGGAATAATAGAAACCCGATACCCATACCGAAAACTTGTGTGACTAATAGGACTAGTTGGATGGATGATGGTTTTAGTAATAAAAGCAGCACCACATGGTTGGTGACCAGGATACATGTCCCAACTCCAAGAACCATTAGCAACGGTAGTACTTCGCCAAAGACGCGTGTAATTATATTGCCAACCTGGTATATCATCTATCCAATCATGCCAAGGTGATCCCTTACTAGTAAAGACTAGCTGCCCCTCATTATTAACTTCAACTCCTGTTTCTGTATCTGCATACCACCATCTAGGATCATCTTGGTGAATACAGGAAAGAGTCCATCCATCAAAATTTCCATCATCAAAATTCTCTTCCCAAACAACCTCTAAACTATATCCATTTATTAAACCTAATTGAATGGTCAATAGAATGAGAATATATAAGCTTAGGAAGGAAATAACCTGTTTTATAAGTTTATTCTCCATTTTTCTTCTCACCTCAAGATAAAATAAAGTTAGTATATCAAAAATATATAAGATATACTAAACTTACTAAGTTTACTAAAGTTAGCAAGAAACCTTATAAGGTTTGCTAGTTTCAAGAATCATATGTTCTTTATGCCCCGAAAGTTGAAATATCCCACAGAAAAACAATTAGAAATCTGGAAACTAAAAAGGGATAAGCTAAAAGGCAAGGAAATCGCAAAACAAAAAGCTGTAACCACAGGCTTTGTAAGTAAAACGTTGATAGATGCCAATGAACGAATTCGTGGTCTCCTCGAAAATGCTGCATATATGAATAAAATAACATTGGAAGTCTTAAGTGAAGAAGTAGGATTTGCTCGGGGTCAAAGCCACATGCTTGGAGGAATCCAGTGTTATATCACATTTTCACCGCAAAATGGTGTGCAAGTTTGGTATGAACATAAAGGTGAGTGTGTGAATTGTGAAAAATATACTATGTGCCGGGATATCTTAATACAGGAATTTAAAGAGAGAAATATACACCTCAATAATCCTCAACTCCGGCCTACAGACTTAACCGAAGTATTATTTCAGCATCTTGAGGAGAAGGTTAAAGGATGACTACAATCTTACCTACAAAAGAAAAGAAACCAGAAGAAAAAACAAAACCATTCTGTTTAGAACAACCTAAACATGAAAGAGAATACTCTATTAAAGCAATGTTATTATTAGCAGTTATTCTTATTCTATCAATTCGCTTAATTCCCCCACCAGTGCCCATAAGTAACGATTGGACAGAAGATTTTGAGGATGGAACCATTGACGGGTGGGCCCTCACAACCATACATTCTGATGAGAGAGGATGGTATGCTATGACAACTAACGGAGGACAAGTTATGGATGGTGAGTTTCATTTCACGGAAGGAACAGCATACTATCATTTTATAGAGACCAATGAATTTTATAATTATACTCGCTTAACTCACCCCAGTACGATTGTCAAGGAAGCGACGTGGAGTTTTGACTGTTATTCAGGAAATACTGCAACTTCAGTCAGTATTATAGGAGAAGTAGCATATGATATCGCAACTAGCAAATTAAATATCACAAATGAAAGATATGCTTACAGGTTGACGATCTTTGCACTTCCCCATAATGCGACAACACCTGAAGAATTCAAAGATCACTTCTTCACAGAACCAGAGGTTGTAATTACAGGAAAACCATTTATCGGAATTAATAAACACTACGCATTCGGAAAACGGAGTTTTGTAGCAATTTATGAATCAGAATCAATATCCCCAGATGATTGGTATCACATTACCATCACCCGTAAAGCTGATCTCTTTCAAGTATTTTTAGATGAGATTTTAATAATCAGCTTTAATGATCCCGAACCTCTTGATACCTATTGGAGTTTAGAGGATAGGGATTACCAGTTCTGTTTCGGATCACACGGGGGAGCACGAGTGGATAATATATCAGTTACCGAAAATGGAGGCTCAAACGGTTCAAATGGTACCCCTAGTCTAGATATTTCATCATTAGTAGTAGGATTATGTATAATGATCATAATAAGACGTAAAAAGAAATTATTTGGATAATGGAAAGATCTCTCTCTTATGGAGGGGGAGAAAAAAGGAGAGATTAACCCTCAGGTCGTAAAAGAAATTGATCCAGTGGTAGTTTGAAGATTAAAAACATACTTCAGCAAAGCTGTAGCAAAACTATCCGAAGTAAAGGAGCTACCCCCTCCTGGAAGGTCAATATTTCCAGTAGTGATTTCTGTAGATACTTGGATGCCAGTAGTCTGTTCCAGATCTGCTAGTACATCAACACTCCCAGTCGTACATTCAAGGTTAAAGATGTGGGTGGTTACTCCGGTTAAATTCCTTGGCACATTTTCCGTTAGATCTAGATCAAGAGATCCAGTCGTGCTTGAAATCGACCAGGTAGTGGCAGAAGCATATTGAAGATTGGTTAAGATAGCAACCTGTTCTCCAGTTGTGGTTTTAACAGTAGGAGAGGAATCAGAAATTAAAACCTCAGACATTGTAAGAGAGATTGAGCCTGTAGTCGCTTCTAGGTAAAAAGCAGAAATTTCCACTGTAGAATCAGAAAAATCGGCTGTAACCTCACCAGTGGTAGTAACACAATTAATATTCAAAGAAATGTTATTCCCTATATTTATTGTGAGAATATATTTGTAATCTACTCGAATATTATCATCTGCAGAATCAAACGCGATTCTCATTGTATCTGTATCGATTTCAGACGAAGATACTTCTTGAGCTTCTGCTAAAGTCCCCCCTGACCCTTCACGAATAAAAACAGCAGTAACAACATCAACAAGATAAGTCGCAGTGGGGATGACATTAAGGTGAATCGCGCCCACATTTAAATCAATATCCACAATCAGTGTTGAATAAGTCGATTTAGCAATAGTAACAGGATCTTTCTCCCCCGCAGGTTCATATTTCGCTGGGAAGAAATCAGTGCAACCACTTAATGTAAGTAAGAATAAAAGACAACTTAGAATCAGAGTAAATTTAAATTTGGATAAGTTAGACATTCATATACCTCCAAAGAAGATTGGAAAGAGTTCCATCACTTATAGGAATCGATTGTATATAATCCTTGCGAATAGTGACCTAAATACAATGATTGAAAATTGAATAGAAAAAAAGAAAGAAGTAACGCCCCTCATAACAACGTTACTCTTTCAAACAGTAGCTACTTACGGTCGCATTCGCCACATACGAATGGATTCAGAAATAAAGGCAAAAATGCCAGCAATCAAAATAAATAGAATGATCCAATTGAAAGGATCCGTGATAAACGCATCCCCACGCTCAATTGCCACAAAAGCAAAACAGAGAATACCAAAAAGGAAGAGAATCAGATAGAGAGAAAAACGAGGAATCATACGATATCCAACTCGAACATAAAAACCAAGAATACCTGATTTAATTTCCGCCTTGATTCGATATCGATCAGTTTCGAGATCCTTTGCGACCACTCCCGCGGTTTCTAACTTGGAAAGTTGATAGGTTACAGTTCCAGGGGAGGCAAAATCTAACGCACGCTGAATTTCACGAATACTGGCCCCCTCATGAGTGAGAAGGTACCAATATACCTGGATTGTTTTTCCCTGTAGAATTTCTTTATCTATTGGAGTCTGGGATAGACCAATCGATCTGATACGAAAACGAAGGTAGGAGAAAATCCGCGAAAGGAAAGATTTACCTAGAATCGTCTTCGAATCCTCGGAAGTTTTCACTTCCGCAATCTCGTGCGAAGGATCTTTAATTATTATACTGATAAAAACTCCTCCTGAAGATTTTTTAAGAAAATTCTATTAAGTAGAATAACTGCTGTACCAAGTGAGACAATAATTCCAAGTAATAGAAGATAAGGAAAGAGAAATTTAAATGATTTAATGATTTCCATTAAGAATGTCTCTCTGATGCCAAATGCAAGAATCAGAGGATCAGTGGAAAGAGTTAATTGAACCTCCAAATATCGGAAATCATCATCTGAAGAGATTATCTCCAATTCATCCCAAGATTGTTGATCTGGATTCCAAACAAAAAGAGAAAGCGAGTCAGAATCAAAACTTTCATTGAAGTCACTTTCATCATAATAGAATCTGAGAGAATACTCCGCTGGTTCCTGATTAACACTCGAAAGCTGGTAAAATTTTCCCGCCCCTATTTGATCTGGGAAGAACTGAGATGAATCAGTTGAAAAATCAAGATTAACATAAGAATCGTGAATAACTGAATCGGGAGAGATCACAATGTCTGCTTGTGGACAATAGAGAGGGTTGACAGAAAGAGGAATTTCGGAGAGAGAAAATAGAGGATCTTGGACAGTTGGAAAATTAAATGTAAATTTCCCAATAATATTCATTTTAACCAATGATGAAATAGAAGTAGCCCTTATGTAGGGTTTATATCCCTCACTCAGTAATAA
>JAEOTC010000058.1 GCA_016840035.1 Candidatus Hodarchaeota archaeon
ATTCCGTTCTCTTGTTCGAGATCAGAATATAGCGATTATTATGGTTACTCATGACATTCAAATAGCCAAGAAAACAGATCGTATCCTTATCCTTCGAGATGGATTATTACATCGTGAAGAAGATGTTTTGGAGGACCTCTAACAATGTCTGACCTGCCTAAAGCAGACCGATTCCACCCTCGTGACAGAGTTGTTTACTTTTTTCAATCTCTCCGTGCAATTCAACGAAATAAACGGCGATCAGTCTCTATGATTTCTGGATTAATCTTAGGGATTTCAATTCTCGCAGGAATATTTCTTTATACAACTGTACTAATGAATAATGTCTATCTGAGCATTATTGATGGTGCCCCATATGAGATTCGTATGGATTTCGATGATCCATTATCTGATGTTCAAATCGAAGCTTTCCGTGCGGAATTTAGTGCTAATCCCAAAGTCGCTGATGCTCAAATTCTTTATGGGAACAGTCGAACAGTAGAGTCAGCTACGGGTGATATTTATACTCCGGCGATTTTAAAAACAGAAATTCGGGCAGAATACAATAACGAAACATATTCGGGGTCAGAAGGTCGAATATATGATCTTGGTTTCTATTATAGTGCTATCGGAGGATACTTACGTGAGACACTAGTCACTGGAAAAGATGCTGGAATTTATACTGGGGGGACTAATTATCACGGAATTCTAATATCTGAAGCCTTAGCGGAAGAAGCAAAGTTAAAACAAGGAAATAGACTAAGTGCTTTGAAATTAGATATAGCTATCATCGATCCAGAAGATCCATATTTCCCCTTTTCTGGTGGAGACATTAAGGGGACTGTTACTTTAGAAAATGTCACTATTGCTGGAATAATGTCGAGGGATGATGAAGCATCAGCTGGATTGTTTACTGAAATTGGAGGAACATCTGGAGGTGAAATGTTCATCCCTAGAGAACTTTTTACAGATCAGGGCAACTTTTCTTCTTTTTTCTCCACCTTAAATGATGAAAATATGCGTTATTGTGTAATGAAAATTGATGAAAGTAAGTTTGCGTTAGCTGATCCTACACGGGTGAATTCACAAATAAATGCCTTGATCAATGATTTTGAAACTGATCCTGATTTGATAGGGACCAATCTTGTAGAAAGTAAACTTATGCCCTTCCAAATCCTCAGCTTCTTTATCTTTCTCTTTGATGGGATCTTAACTCTACCTGTGGCTATACTATCAATTTATCTGTTAAGTTTTGGGATAGATCTTTCTCTACATGAACGTAGATATCAAGTAGGTATTCTAAAAACTCAAGGTGCATCGCCACAACAAATTAAAAGGAAGATCTTAAGTGAAGCTTTAATTTTGGCAGCTCTTGGTCTAATTGTCGGGTATCTCGTTGCAATCTTTGGGGCTTGGGGAATTGGTACCGCAAGAGGATTTATGAGATGGGATTGGAATGATGCATTAACAAAATTACCCAGTTTTATAGTATTAGATCAAACAGCATTGTTTGTAGTTGGTGGATTAATAGTTATAATCCTAATCCTGATGGTTAATGGAAAGGCCAATAAGTTCATCGATATGGAAGTCTCGGAAACAGTAAGGCGAACAGATGATTTAGAAAAAGCCAACTTTTTGAAACGTAATAATCTTGACATTCTTTTCTTTGTCTTAGGATTACTCTCACTATTACTAACTTTACTCCCAGAATTTGGAGTATCCATACCACTTGGCCCTGTAGGACCTATTCTTGCTATTGTAGGCCCCATACTCTTTTGGATCGGGGGTGCAGCGGTCGTAGCTCGAATAGCTATTTGGATTCCTTCACAAACAGATCCAATTATCAAACGGATCGGTTTTCTGAAGGACGTGTCCATACTTATCAAAGGAAATATCTTTCGCAAGTCTGGAGATATTCCTCGACTCGCCCTGATAATTGCGTTAACCGTCTCTTTCAGCGTACTGGCGGCGGTACAGGGGCATTCAGGTCAAGTTCATCAGGAGCGGTTGATAGTTTATGATATTGGAGCTGACATGGTAGTAAATACTGGTTATAATATCTCTGCACTCGTTATTAATGAGATCAATGACACCGATGGAGTTGAGAATGTCATGGCTATTACTACTTCTGGAGGTATTATACGAAACGATCCCATTTCGATACATAGTGTGGATTCTAGTACTTACGGTGATATAGGGAAGTGGCAAGTTGATTCTGTCCCTGGTGGATCAACTAAGGACAAGCTTCTTTCTGAGTTAGCTGATAATGCGACCGAAGGATGTTTAATAGGAGAATCTGTTCAGAGTCAATATAATCTCGATGTAGGAGATATTATCCAATTAGAAGTGCTGTTATTTGCGTGGACAGGAATGGCACTTGAGTATGAATACATTGATCAAAGTTTTACTGTGTACGGCATTTTCCACCATGCACCAGGTGGAATTGGGACTAGTGCTGTTATTGTGGATCATGAGGCAATAAATGCTGTTACTCATATCACCGATCTCGCTGATTTAATTGGAGTATCTGTTCCTGCATCTTCAAGAAATAAAACTGTTTATGCTTCGAAATATTTAGTTCAAACAGAAAGGGATTCTGATGTTGAGGCTATTCGAGATGATCTTTTGTCTAGTGAGCATGTCATTTCAATTAGAACACTCGAAGGAGAAATTGAAAAATCGTATGAAATCAAACAAATGGATTTTGGGATTCCAGGTCTCCTAACTGCGGATTTCATAATTTCACTTCTCACTGCTACATTAGCTACATTTATCTTCATGAGTATCTTAATGGAGAAAAGAAAAAAGGAATTTGCAGTACTAAGAAGTTATGGGGCCTCAGAACGACAGATCTATAAGATTGTATTCAGCGAAACCTTTGTCCTCCTTCTCACATCCGTTCTATGGGGATTAATTGTAGGATTGGGTCTATCCGTTCTTTTCAATCCATTTTTTGAGCTGATTGATATCTTTATTACACCTATGGCAGCTATGGCCACAGGTGGTTCCCAATTAGATCGTCTTCTGATTTTTGATTGGTGGAGTTTAGGATTTACGTTATCTGTGACGTTACTAGCAATGACTTTAGCAACTTTCCTTTCAGTACGAGGTGCATCTCGAGCAAAGATCTCTACTGTCGTTAGAGAATTATAGAGGTAAAAAAGATGAGTGTACAAAAAGAAATAACCAATGAAAAAGAATATACGAAATTACTTGTCGCTAGAAGTCTCTATATGATCTATAAAGGGAGAGCTGAACTTGCTTCCGTTGTCGCCCTTAAGAGTGTAAGTCTCGATATTAATTACGGGGATTTTATTGCCATTGTTGGACCGTCTGGGTCAGGAAAATCGACTTTTCTAAAGATCCTTGGAGGTCTTATGCGTCCTACTGCTGGTTCATTACAATTTGAGGGGGTAGATATTACTAAGACTCCAGAGGAAGAATTAACCACACTTCGTAGAGAGAAGATTGGTTTTGTTTTTCAGGAGGGAAATCTCCTTCCTGACCTATCTGCGTTTGATAATGTTAATCAAAGTATGGCTTTAAACGGCATATCATACTCTTACCGGAAAAAAAGAACTCTTGAGCTTCTTGATCTGATGGGTGTTCTACATCGCAAGAACCAGTTAGCAAACCGTTTATCCGGTGGAGAAAAACAACGAGTAGCTATTGCTCGCGCTATGGCTAATAACCCGCGTCTTATTATCGCAGATGAACCTACAGGAAATGTTGACTTTAAAACAAGCGTTAGATTGTTAGAATTATTCAAACAATTAAACAGGGATACAGGAATGGCCTTCTTGATTGCCACACATTCCTCTCATGTAGCTGGATACGCCGATCGAAGTGTTGAACTTAGAGATGGGTTAATGCTCGGAGAACATGCAAAAGGTATTGATTTGTCTGAACTTGATGCTTCACGAATGGTAATCATGGATGCAGACAAAAGGATAACTTTACCTGCGAATGTTTTGGAACAATTAGAGGGTGTAGGATCACTTTGGAACATAGATGTTACAGACGTGAATCAGATCCTCTTGACACCCCTCGATTTATCTGAACCAATTTCAGATGAAGAAAAGAGTGTTCTTGATTGTCCAGTTTGTGGGGTAGAAAATCCAATTAGTAACAAATTCTGTAGATCCTGTGGAGCTACTTTCTAGAAAAAGGAACCAGAACCAGATCTATTAGATGTGAATCGAATTGAAATTTCAAATCGACGAATTATACAGAATACGGAAAAAAGATGTTGAACCCGCATGTCATGTCTTAAAAGAAGCGTTCTTTAATGATCCTATCTGGATTCATATTTTTCCTGACGAAAATGAAAGGGAAAAGCGGCTACCATTCATGTTTGAATTTGCTATACGTTTTTCCATGAAGTATGGGGTAGTATATGCACTTACAGAAAACATCGAAGGAGTTGCTGTCTGGACACCTCATACAACGGTAGAAAAAACAGCATGGCGTGTTCTCAGAAGCGGGGCTTTTATGTCGGCTTTGAGAATTGGAAGTAAAGCTGGTAGGAAAATCGATAAATTGTTTGAATCTGTAGAGAAAGATCGACGGGAACATATGAAAGGTAAATCGTATCTTTACCTTGAAGCAATAGGGATATTACCTAAATTTCAGGGACAGGGATATGGTGAAAAATTACTAAAATCTATGTTTTCTAGAGCTAATAAAGAGGGATTTCTGATCTATTTAGAAACAGAAACAGAACAAAACCATCAGATGTACACAAAATATGGATTTAAAACTTTAAAATCTGGGATTGTATCCAACGGGGATTTTCCCTTTTGGGAAATGATAAGATATCCGAAGAAAGAGGAGTCAGGGGAAAACTCACAATTAAATTGATCTCTAAAAACAGATTGTTTGGGAAAAAATAACTCACAAAAGACACTTTAAACGATGAAAAAACTATCTTTTTATCCGTAATGCGACATAAATTTAATAAACCAAAAAATGTGAAAAGAAATGATAATTTCTGAAAATATGAGGGCTAAAATTGTGGGTGTTATATATATTACTGCATCAGCGGCACCTATCCTAACGGTACTACCTTTAGGTTTTTTAATAGATAGAGTTCCAGATTATTTAGGCATGGTTTCTGAAAAAGAGACCCAAGTGATGATCGGGTTAATACTAGAGCTGATTTGGGCACTTGCTGTTTTCGGTGTTCCAGTAATGTTATTTCCAGTATTAAAACAAGAAAGTGAAGCAGGTGCGGTAGGATTTCTGGGTTTCAGATTGATTGAATCTGTTTTTACTTTTATATACGCAATGGGACTTTTGACTCTCCTATCAGTAAGTAAGGCATTTGTTGATGCAGGTTCTCCAAGTAATTCCCCGTATCAAATTTTAGGCACATTTTTACTAGATACTCGTGAATGGGCTGCTTTTCTTGGACCAGGGATCGTGTTTGCTCTCTCTGCAATAGTACTGAACTATGTACTTTATCAGTCAGATCTCATTCCTAAATGGCTTTCTGGATGGGGACTTATTGGAGGAATATTGATACTAGTGTCATATTTACTACAGCTTTTCACAATAGATTTAGAATTTTTATTCATCGTGATCGCTATACAAGAAATGGCATTCGCAGTATGGCTAATAGTCAAAGGTATTAATCCAGATGCGCTTAAAATCGAGAATTAGGTGAATACTTAAACATGGACGATATTAAAATTATTCTTTCCTTTATTTGGGTGGCAGTGGTTCTTTGCTATCTCTACGGGGACGTATTTTCCATCATTCAAGGCCATATTAAGCCAGGAGAAATAGATGGAAAACCATTAACAGAAAAAATGGTACTAGTAATGGCGACCATAATGATTATACCAATAATTATGATCGTCCTCACACTTACTCTTGATGATTTTTTAAGTCGGTGGGCAAATATCATCGTTGCCGCCATCTTTATCCTTTTCAACCTCGCCTCAATTCGGGGATATCCAATTTATGAAAAGTTTACCCTAGTAGTATCTATGGTATTTAATCTAGTAACTGTATATACGGCGTGGAATTGGGTAATCTAAGAAAGAATGAATAATGGTGAAAAATATGGAAGAGAAAATGAAAGCAGTGATTTGTACAAAATTTGGATCTCCAAAGGTTCTTAAATATGTAGAAATCGAAAAACCAGAGCCTAAAGATAACGAAGTTTTAATTCGTAACTTTGGAACCTCAATTAATACCGTAGATATGCTACATCGTGGTGGTAAAGCCCCAAAAGTAGCATTCTTTGGAATTGGACGGCTTGTGGGATTAGGTCTCCGTTTATCCTTTGGGGGACTTAGAAAACCCAAACAGAAAATTGTTGGTGGAGGATTCTGTGGTGAAATTGTATCTGTTGGAAAAAATGTAACAGATTGGAATGTAGGAGATCAAGTTTATGGATACTCTGAAAAAGGAGGAGCTTGTGCTGAATTTATGGCTATTCCTTCAGAATTTCTAGCCAAGAAACCAAGTAATCTTAGTTTTGTAGAAGCTGCGGCGGTCCCAGGTGGATCCTCACCTGCATTAATTGCCTTTAGAGACTTAGCTACACCTAAAGAAGGGGATAATGTACTAATTATTGGAGCTTCAGGTGGAATTGGTACATTTGCTGTTCAAATGGCTAAGAATATTTACGGAGCTAAGGTTACTGGAGTATGTGGACCAACTAATGTTGAGATGGTAAAATCTATAGGAGCTGATCACGTAATAGACTATTCTAAAGGAGATTATACTAAAACAAGTGACATTAAATATGATATAATCCTTGATGTGGTTTCAGTACAAAATCTGTCAAAATGTAAGAGAATTTTGGCTTCTGATGGAACCTATGTCTCTAATAATCCTATCAGTAGTCCGAGAAATGTGTTTCACATAATCACTGGGAATAAACAATTTAAAACAGGCAATGCTGATGAAAGTGCAGCTGCTATGGAAACACTTCGAGAATGGATTGAAGCAGGTAAAGTCAAGCCCGTTATAGATAAAGTGTATCCTTTGATCGATACTGTCAAAGCTCATGAACACTATGAGTCCGGAAGATCCAAAGGACGCGTTGTTATTAGTATAGAATAAATAGAAGGTTTTAATTTGGGCTTAAAAGATGTAGAAATCAATGTGAAGTTAAAACTTGCAGGTTTATGGACATCTTTAGTGTTGATCTATCTATACGCCGATCTTTTTGGATTCTATATTCCAGGACATATTGAGGAGGCAATGGAAGGAATGCTAGGAGGTTTCGAAATTTCTGATATCCTTCTGTTATTCTTCATGATTCTCATGACCCTCCCAAGTCTTATGGTCTTCCTTTCTTTATCTCTTAAGGCTGAAGTCAATCGTTGGGTGAATATTATTATTGGAGTTATTCAACTTTTATTTGTAATAGCTGGGATTGTCGATCCGAATATTTTTTTCGTGTTTGCTTCTGG
>JAEOTC010000059.1 GCA_016840035.1 Candidatus Hodarchaeota archaeon
TGATTGGCTTCAAACAAGCGGTTTGGGGGATTTACTTAAAAAATCAGAAGAATAATTAGTATTATACTAATTATTGACAAGTCCCGAATGGGGAAAAAACAAATATATCACACCTTAAGGTTTCTCACTGAAGAAAGTAATTTGGAGAATTCCGCATGCATTTCATGTTATATCCCCCTATTTCAGTTCAAGGTTCCGTAACAAGGGAACTAAAGTTGCAAGGTATTGAAACACTTAAATCATTTACTGTGACTCCAGAAAAGATTAGCTTCACTATCAATCGTGAGGGATCTGAACAAACAATTGAAATAATTACTTTCAATTCTCCCGTTAATGATGTTAACTTCCGTATCAGTCCTGATGATGATTACCCGCTCGAATTAATGCCGATGGTTACAGTAGAGTTCTTTGAAGGACTAGCACAGTTAATTGAAGGTTATACACTCATAACGGAAGTTGCTCCTGAAACTGGTTATCTTGAAGTATTCCGAGGGGATGTGTACCCAATTTCTATTAGAAGAGCGGATAAAAATCTTTACGCCACTACTGCGGAATTACGTCCCTTGCGAAAAGATTACTTTGTTGCTCTCAATAATTTTCTGCAAATCGATTTTGAAGAACAGCTTGAAACTTCACTAGCTACTTTTGTTGAGAATGTTCTAAATCCCATGACTACTACAATGAAGGAAGTCTTCGAATTAGAAGAGAAAAAAGAACGTGAAGGGTCAGTTGTAACTGTAATCAAAGACGACTTTCATAGCTTAATTTCCCGAACGGAAGAATTAATTAGTATTGTTGATTATAACATGGATCAAACTGCTGAGCGGAATAAAGCATTTCTTCGTCTGAGTTTGCCCGTTATGCTGAAACAAGCGATTTTAGATAATATAGTTGAATATGTGAAGTTTAATAATGCTGCTAATTCCATCTCATTATCAATCGAAAGTCGAAAAGAAGTTGATGCAGAGAGCCTAGCAGATTTAATTACAAAATTCTTCCATTAAATTATTTTTCTTCATCTTTTTAGGTGATTTAATTGGATATTTCATTCCTTAAAGAGTTAATTTCATGCGCAAGAGGGGAAATTCCCGCGGATATTCATATTTTGAATGGTACACTTATCAACGTTATCACAAGGGAAACTTATCTTGCAGATATTTCGATTTATAAGAATCGAATAGCTAACGTTGCCAAACCAGGAGTTCTCGATCCACAATACTGTAAGAAGGTTATTGATGCGCGAGACAAATATATTTCACCAGGATTTATTGAATCTCATTTACATATTGAGAGCACTATGCTCCCTCCATCAGAATTTGCTAAATTAGTTGTTCCTCAGGGAACAACAACGGTAATTATGGATCCTCATGAAATTGGGAACGCATTAGGAGAAAAAGGCTTAAAATTATTATTAGATCTTGCAGAAAATCAACCTCTACGATTGTTAATCGAAATTCCCTCTTGTGTACCCGCAGCTCCAGGACTTGAAACAACTCCTTTCACAATTGATGATGAAACAGTACGAACTTTAATTCAGGATGAACCCCGTTTCTATGGATTAGGAGAAGTAATGAATTACCCGGGAGTCTTATTCAAGAACGAAAGTGTTTTGAATAAAGTTCTCCTAGGGAAGCAACTTTCAGTAATTGATGGGCATAGCCCTGGGGTCTCAGGAAGAGACCTAGATGCCTATATTGCAACTGGTATTAAATCCGATCATGAAAGTACAACAGGAGAAGAATTACTGGAGAAATTGAGGAAGGGCATGATAGCAATGGCGCGAGAGGGTTCTTTCGCTAAGGATCTTCATAATGTTCTGAAATTACTTAAAGACAAAGATCTTGATTTACGAAATTGTACTCTTTGTTCTGATGATAGAAATGTCATAGATCTAGTATCAAACGGTCACATGAACGCTCATGTAAGAATGGCTATTTCTGAGGGCATAGATGCGTTGACTGCAATACAAATGGTAACAATTAATGCAGCCACATACCTTAATCTTCATAATGAGATCGGTTCAATTTCTCCTGGTAAGAAGGCCGATATCGTGTTACTGGATGATTTGAAAGAAATCAAGGTATCGTCTGTTATTTTCAATGGAGAGGAGGTTTACACAAATAACCAACTATCATGGGAATTTGCGGATTCTACCATCCCTGATTGGGCACAAGATACAATAATTCTTCCTTCTTCTATTTCTGCGGGGGAGTTAAAAGCGAAAACATCTCTAAGAGATGGTAATTACCCCGTTAAGGTAATTGGTGTTATTCCTAATTCACTTCTAACTGATTTAAGGCAATTTAACTTAGAAGTAAGAAATGGTTGGATCCGTCCGAATCCGGAGGAGGATATTTTATCCATTTCAGTTATTGAACGATATGGAGTAAACGGAAATATCTCAAATGCATTTATTCATGGATTTAAAATTACTGCAGAAAGGTTTGCTATGGCAACCACCGTTGCTCACGATAGTCATAACATGTTAGTAGCAGGTACAGACCATGAAACCATGGTTCAAGCTGTTAAACTTCTACAAGATATCAAAGGAGGGTATGTAGTCATTGCTGATGATAAGATTGGTAAAGTTCCACTGCCTTTTGCTGGATTAATGAGTATTCAATCATATCAAACCTTACTTCATGAATTAGAGGAAATAAACAGACTCTTTCATGATGGAGTATCAACTTTTAACGAACCATTAATGGCTTTATCATTCATGGCACTACCAGTTATTCCACATTTAAAAATTACCGATAAGGGCCTTGTTGATGTAGATAAATTTGCATTCACGGAACTTATTGCCGACACAAATCAATAGGATGTATCAAATATATGGAAATTAAAGAGTATTGTATTTACTCCCTTGATTTCGCCTATACACGGATTTCTTCTCATAATAATGTTGAAATAGATTTTAGAGGTATTTTAAGCTACCACACAAAGGATCTGGAATTATTCGCTCGTGTGACAAATGGTATCTTGGATCTGGACTCTGTGAACGTTTTTCTCTACTTCCAAGTTCAGCGTCATATAGATTTAATCCTTAAAGATATAAAAGAAGAAGAGATCGTAAATCAACGGCCCATTATAGTGAATCGTATAAAAATGGTAATAAGAAGGGAGTTAGAAGATATTGGCCTTGAATTCGTAAACTTCAAACAAATTTCCTTATGGAGTCATGGAGCTACCTCGAGAGGAATAGCGGCATAATATCATTTTACTAGTGATTTATCTCTTTCTTGATCGTTCGTACTTCAAACGCTCTCAGTTGAACCTGTTCTACACTTGGAGAATATTTATGATGCCCCTGTGATTCCACATAATATGAAGCGAGTGAGGCAGCTAATTTTGCGGTTTCCTCAATGGGATTCTTATTTGATACTCCATAAATTAATCCTGCGTAAAATGCATCTTGCCAACCATTGACAGTAATTTCATCAGTGATAGGTCCATCAGTGACCTTAATCTTTTGGTTTTTTGAGTAAACTACTACTTTCGACCGTGATTCCATTGAAATTATATATTTGAGTCTGGGAAATTTGATTAGGAAATCAGAACGAGATTCTTTAGCCTTTTTTTCAAGTATTTGCAGCTCTTCCTCATTGCAGACAAAGATTGACACTGTTTCTAGAAGTTGAGAGAATCTCCATTGAGAGATTTCCCTTATATTCCCATCAGGGGAATAAACAATGGGTATGTTCTTGTTTGTGTCATGGATGAAATTAAGAAACTTTACATCAGCTTCAACTTTGCCAGTTCCAACAAATACAACCTTTAATTTTTCCAATACTTCAGTTGGGAATATATTTTCCAATGAATACTCTGCAAGATAATTATAGCAGTTATCCTGTTGTAGGGCTATGTAATTATCATTATTATCAGTTAAATGAAAATTACAGGCAGTTTCTCTTTCCTCATCATGAAACAATTTTAATTTCACCCCTAACTGTTCAAAATAGGGTTTTAAGTTCCATTCAAAATCTTTACCAACAATTGAAGTAAGAACAGGGGAACTACCAAGTACAGTTAACCCATAAACAATATTAGAAGCCATTCCATCATATTCTCTATACGCATTTCCAGCTTGATGTACATCCGATTCAGTAAGGGCTGAAAAATCTGTCAAAACTCTAAAATGTAATTTATTTGCCACTTTTCCGATTACTAAAATTTCAGAATTCATTTTTCTTGTTCACGTCATTCCTATTTCTGAAAGCTGAATATTAGCTTGATCTAACAAGAATACTCGCATATCCGACCGTGTACCCTCCTCCTGGTCTGATATCAGTACTATTTGCATATTTTAAAACTTCTACTGAAGGTGTTCCAAGTTCCTTTGCAGTTTGAATAAGTGTGAAAATTGGTGCATACCCACACATTGTCATCCTAATCTTTTGTCTAAACTTGTCGGCCTCATCAATATTCATAGATTCTAAATAGGAAAGCATCGTTTTATCATTTTTGACAACAAGTTCATAATTATGTTCGTGTGAGAAGTCGCTACTTGAAACTATCAATACTCGTTTTTCTGAGTGAGATTTAATATACTCTACCAAAAATGTTGAAAGAGTAGACACGGTGGGGTTGTAGGACTGATCCCCAATGCAAATTGGGACAATCTTAAACTTATCCTGATACAGATATTGGAGGAATGGTAATTGGATGTCTATTGAGTGTTCATTTACATGAGCAAGTCGCTCAAATCCTATTCGATTCTGAAGTGGTCCGAAATCATATGTTTTTGCATAATTCACAAATTCGGTATCAATTCTGACCTGCCCTAGTGGATTTTGCCAATGTCCCTCAGGATAGATTGAAATAGGTGCCCCCATGCCCTGGTGATTTGGCCCCAATATCACGACTGTATCAAGATTTTCTAGGCGTTTAAATACTTCAGCGAATCCATGAGAAGCGATAGGGCCACTATAAACGTATCCCGCATGAGGAGAGACAATTCCTAATAGATTCGGGTCAAAATCTCTATTTTCTGGATTCTCAAGGGGATCCTCGCCATATCCCCACTGTTTATCAAGAAACATATTATGTATCTGTTTTCTTAAGCCTTTTTCGGTACCTTCATACCAACTACCTGCATGTCGACTTTGTCGATTCAATTTTCATCCCTACTAATTGTTAAGTCTAGGTTCCTAATTTCTTCATAATTCTAAAATGCTTTCCTCTTTGGACACCATACTTCTCTAATATATTCTTATTTTTGTCTTTGATTGTAAAATCTCCAGTATCTTTTCTAAGATAACCGACATAAATCTTCTCTTTTCTGATTTCAAACCATAAATGGACGAAATTTTCAAATTGAGGATCTTCTGATTTATTAATAGTAAATTTACCCAACTTTTTTCCCTCACCTGTGATTTGAAGAGCATATTCTTCTTTTGCATCGCGTTTTACGGATTTTTTTACCCCTGGAGTAACAGATATATTACGCAATCTCTTTTCCTCTGCATCTAGATAGGAGATTGCAAGTTGAGTTGCTTCTTCTATTGCTTCTTGAGTTGAAGTAGGGTCCGTAACATTTAGTTCAAATTCAATGAATATTTCTTCTGGTTCAAATTGACGCACTTGAATTTTCCTACTCCGCCCCACGCGTTTTGGCACAACCTGCCATTTATCTTTCATAACTATCACCTTTTGTTTTACTTCGAAAGAAAGAATATAAGAAATCTTTCTGTTAATAAGAACTCAAAATAATTCTTAAAGCCAAAAATTTTTCGAGGACTCGAATTATTTCTGAATAATTTCCATAAAACCATCATTACGAAAACTTTATTACTCAGATGATTGTTTGAGATCCTTCTCAAGTATCATTTCATGAATGGCTTTTGCTGCTTTTCGACCTGCTTCCATGGCTAAAATTACAGTTGCTGCACCCGTTGCTACGTCTCCTCCACAGAAAATTCTTTCACGAGTTGTTGCTCCTGTTGCTTCATCATGCACAAATGTGCCCCACTTTGTAATTTCCAATCCATCAGTTGTTTGAGCAATTAATTGATTTGGACGTTGACCTATGGCGATAATAACCGTATCCACAGGAAAAATGAATTCTGTTTCAGGGATAGGTATTGGTCTTCTACGTCCTGATGCATCCTTTTCTCCTAAATCCATCTTCATACATTTAAGACCGACTACGTTCCCTTTGTTATCTCCAATAATTTCTAGAGGAGAGGTTAGTTCTCCTATTACGACACCTTCTTCTTTGGCATGAATGATTTCTTCAAGACGTGCTGGGATTTCTCCTTCTGATCTCCTATATATAATATCCACCTCACGCGCACCCAATCGTAGAGAGGTTCTAGCACAATCCATTGCAACATTTCCTGCTCCAATGACTGCAACTTTTTCTCCAATTGTAACAGGTGTATCGTAGTCTGGGAACTGATATCCTTTTAATAAATTCACCCTAGTAAGAAATTCGTTTGCTGAAAAAACTCCATTAAAGTTTTCTCCAGGTATCCCTAGAAAATTAGGTGTTCCCGCTCCCGAGGCAACATAGACTGCATTATTATTGTAATCTCCCAAAAGCTCATTGATTGTAATAGTTCTCCCAATAAGTACATCTTTTTCAAACTTTACGCCTAAAGCCATAACAGATTCTATTTCTTCATTTACTATGGCTTTTGGCATTCTGAATTCAGGAATTCCATATGTTAGAACTCCACCATATTCGTGTAATGCTTCATACACAGTTACTTGATGACCCAATACTGCTAATTCCGCAGCACAGGTCAATCCTGAAGGTCCAGCTCCGACAACAGCCACTTTAGATCCGAGATCTTTAGAAATATTTCTATCACCACTCTGACCCTGATCAGCAACATAGCGTTCCAGATTACCGATGGAAATAGCATTGGGATGTATACAAAATTCTTGGCATTGATTTTCTTGAGGACAAACTCGACCAGTGATTGCTGGAAGGCTATTGGTGCATAAAATGATGTCCTTTGCCCCGTTGATATCATTTTCAATGACTTTTTCTATAAATTCGGGAATCTGAACATTAACAGGACAACCTTTCACGCACCGTGGTTTTTTACATTTTAAACAGCGAGAGGCTTCTTCTAAAGCTTCTTCGGGAGTATATCCTAACGCAACTTCATTAAAATTGCGAATTCGTTCACGGGATTCTTGAATATCCATGTGTGTGCGTTTTTTCTTAAGTTTCTGCTTTCTTTTCTCTCGTTCATCGCTCATAATGTTCCAGACTCCTTAACTAGACCTTGTCATATGTTCCATGGCAATTCGTTCTTCATAGCGATAGGCCCGAGATCGCAAGGTTAATTCATCGAAGTCAACCTTTAATCCATCGAAATTTGGTCCATCTACGCATGCAAACTTCACCTTCCCACCCACAGTAACGCGACAGGCTCCGCACATACCTGTTCCATCAACCATCAAAGGTGCTAGAGATACTATGGTTGGAATATTGTGTTTCTTTGTAAAATTCACTACTGCTCTCATCATTGGTATAGGGCCAACCGCAACAACATGGTCGAATTTTCTTCCTTCATCAATGAATTTCTTCAATAAATCTAATCCAAATCCATGATGACCCAAAGTCCCATCATCTGTAGCGATATGCAACTCATCACTGGCAGAATTCATATCATCTTGACAGATAAGAAGAGAACCTGTTCGAGCAGAGATGATACTTACGATATAATTGCCTTTCTCCCTCATTGCTTTTGTTTTTGGCAATACTGGGGCAACACCACATCCTCCTCCTAGTACTGCCACGGTGCCCCATTTCTCAATTTTTACAGGTTCACCAAGAGGCCCCAATAGGTTTAAAATGTGATCTCCCGTGTCTAATTTACCCATCAACTTAGTACTTTTCCCAATTTTCTGAAAAATAAGAGTAATAGTTCCTGCATCTCTATCAAAATCAGCAACAGTGAGAGGAATCCTTTCACCATAATCTACTACACGGAGGATAACGAATTGACCAGGTTGACATTTTTCAGCAATTCGTGGAGCATCAACAACCCACTTTATAATTTCGGGAGAAAGGTCGACTTTTTCGATTATTTTACTTTCTCCTTCGATAAATCTCTGGGCCAACACTGCAGTAATTTTTTCTGGTTCCTTTTCACTTTCTACTTTTTCTAAATCTGTAAGATATTTTGAAATTTGCATCGCTGCTGTCTGTCCTTCTGCAGCATCAATCCCCACTATTGAATCTCCTCTCGTCGCACTTCCCGCAGCAAATACTCCTTGTAAATTTGTATCTTGTTTTGCAGAATTAATTATTATTTTTCCTTCAGGAGTAACAGCTAATCCCGCATTCATGAATAATTCCCTATTTTTTATCTTGCTACTTAGAATGACCACAGTTTCAGTGGAGATAGAAACTCTTTCCCCAGTAGGGCTCTTTAAATTCACTTTTTTAATCTTTATATCTCCCTCGAATGAAATAACTTCGTGTTGGAATCGAATATTTACAAAACTCTCATTTAACCTTCTTAACAGGGCTGGATGAGCATCAAATGCATTTCTAGCTGTAATTAAACAGACATGTGCACCAACCGAATCATAATGCAACGCATTACGAACGGCCCATGAGTTGTGACCAATTATCGCAACATTTTTCTCTTCATATTCACCTTCTGGAGGATTATTGTAGTAAATACCTTTTGAACGGTATTTTCTTTCTCCTGGAACATTGAGCTTCTTCGGATGTAATCCAGTGGCAATAAGTACTGTTTTCCCTTCGTACATAATCTCTTCTGAGAAAAATTCACCCCTAACTACAGTTGAGTACACCCGTTTTATGTTTCCTTCCAGCTCAAACCGACTAACTTTTTCTGCATATCGGATTGTTGCCTTGTATTTCGCCTGACGTGCCATTTTATCAAGTAGTTCTTGACGTGTTATGCTAAAAAACCCTGGATAGCCATCGACCATCATACTACCAGCGGTAGCAGATCCAGATCTAGCCTCAAGAACAAGAACACTTCGACCTAATTCAGCCGCGCGAATTGCACAAGAAAGTCCAGCAGGACCGCCTCCCACACATATGACATCCCATATTTTTGATTCCAACAGATTTTGCTCCAATCATTCCTGATATCATGAAACAGTACGCATTAAAATAGCGATCTAGTTGAACAATGGTTATTGTCGCTCAATTATTGCGATAAACGATGAAGTATTTAATTGATATTCTCGTTCACAATCATGAATATACCAAGATTTTTGAAGTTAAAACATAAAAAGAACGTAATAAGATCGAATTTGACCAATTTGATTTTTCGTAAGCAATCACTTGATGGCAGCAAATACAATGAAGATAGATCCATTTAGTACAAAATCTATGGTGCTGGAAAAATCACCCGAGACACGATCATTTTCGTCAAGCTTGATTGGATTTTACTTATGCTCTTTCGACACAACATATGGACTACAGATTCTCTACACAATACCACCAAGCTTACGCAAAAGCTCCGAAGAACATGACATTTTGAAGACGCATTATATATGGAAAGTTGAACATATCCCCATGCGCATAGATCTCAAGATTTCAGAGTTTATTTATTCTGCTCTTCAGCTACATGAATCAGACCCACAATCACCAGATGTATCAGCTACTGTAGAAAAGCCTATCTTCGGAATTGTATTCAAAATTTGGAAGGATGGTGAGTTAATTCATCCAGATGCTCTTGATCAATTTCGAAATGATCTCCAACTCGATTATTACTCCGATATAGAACTCCTATATAAACGGCAAATTTTAAAGCTAAATCCAGCGAAGCGACGAAAATATTTACAGCTCGCAGATAAAGCAGCAGAGATCGGGAAGTTCCTCAAATCTGAGTGGGAAAACCTAGTAAATAATGTTTCTAATATCGATATATTCTTTGAATCCCAAAAACTAACCTTTCCCGATTCCACTATTATATCATCAGAAAGAGAAGATCGTGAGAAGAATCTTTTTAAAATTCCAATTACTATGCGCGTATTACAAACTGAAGAGAGTAGTGAAGAAGTTTTAGTTATCTTAGTGAATCAATTGGAAACATTATTAGATGTAAAAATTAGGGTTTCAAAGAAAACCCAGTTTTTTAGTGAAAACCTTTGGGAACAGGATCTTGAGGAATGGGCAATGAAAGAAGACATTATCCTTGAATTTCCTCGTTCATCAAAACTAGAGAGTTATATGCTAAAAATTACAAGTAAGAACCATACTGTGGCAATTAAATCGTTAGAGATTGGCCCAGCAGATACAAAGTTATAAAATAGCTACTGGAAAAGGTTATATCCTAAATTTCGAAATAGTAACGAAATTGATTTGAATTTGAGAAGCTATGTAATTATTTGGAGAACTAGTTTTGCCGAATGGGAAAGCGAATCCAATTGATTCAATTCATTTAGAGGTCAAAGATCGATCATTTGGTTTTTTTATATACTTTTATGACGAACTACAGGGTCATTCGCTTTTATTTACCTATCCAAAGACTCTTATGTCAAATGAAAACGAAAGGGCAATTCTAGCTATTCACCCCGCTTGGTGGCATCAAGATCAGTTTTTAAAAACTGAGAAATTTTCCACTATGGATCTTGAACTTAGTGGGGTTGTATACTCAGCTACTCTCTTTGAGTGTGAAGCTCAACGCTTGAAGAGACGATCTGGTATGAAAGCGATGAAATGGCAAAAAGAAAGGTTTATTCTTATAGTAAAAGCTCCCTCTGAAGTATCATTTATTGCTCAAGAAATTCTTCAAGAGTTTTATTCACGGATTAAAGAAGATTATAGTAAACATCTTTGTTATTTAGTTAGGTTCCAGCTCGAATCATCTGCACAAATGTCAAGTAAAGATTTCTCCCCAGAAAATGCTAAATTAGTTGAAGAAGAGCTTACTGAAATCTGTCAGTCATTATCTCCAAATACACCACTTAATAAACTCGAACCTTTTCTCCAAGAAGACGACAAGATAGAGAAACGTAAAAAATTACCAGGTTCTCCTTCTCATTCTGTTCCAAAGAAGAAGCTAAGATTCGCAATTCCAAGGAGTAAAGACACGACAGTAATCGCTCGAATTAATAATAAAGAGATTCGAGGAAGGCAAAAAACAGTAAAAATTCTATCAATAGAGCGTGGGGATGAATCTATATCAATTTCTTTAAAAAATACGTCTCCCTTTAATTTAGATAATATCACTATTCGAGTTTATGAATCACGGGGATTCTTTGGGAAGGATAAATTAGTTAAAAAAATAAAGAATTGGCAACAGAATGAGGTATATGGACTAGATTTTAAACCTGAAGTTGAAAATGGAATAAGGTATTTGCTTAAAATAGAAGATGAAGAAGATACTTTAAAAATTAAGAGAATTTAAGGAAATGGGATTTTAATTTGAACGTAACACAAGTTAAAGATTTAATGACAAAGGATTTAATCACTATTAGTGGAGAGAAAAGTGTAATTTACGCTTCAGAATTAATGATGGAAAAAAATATTGGATCTATTCTTGTTTATGACGATTCCACAGTGATAGGAATTATAACGGAACGTGATATTGTAAGAAAAGTAATTACAGATTGTAAAGATCTATGTGATGTGAAAGCGCGAGAAATTGCTACTAAAGAAATCATCACAATCGCCCCTCAAGACACAATTGAGCACGCATTAATTACCATGTACAGAAGAAAAATTAAACGAATCCCAGTCAAAGATCCTGAATCTCATGAATTAGTAGGAATTATTACTACTCATGACATCATTGCCGCATTTAATACGTTAGAACTTAGGTAAAGGTTGTATCTATTTTTTCACATCGTTGGCAACAATTATTTTTGACATTATCTTACCATGTAGATCATTAATGGTAAGTAGATATTCTTTTTCGTTTTTATCAATTCTTGGGCAATCAAGCTCATGTTCTTCACCAGGAGACCATCGAGGGACAGTTTTTTCCAACATAGTCGTTTCAAAGAATTCGTGTACATGAGATACTCGTATTTTAACTTGGTCAAGATCTTTATCTGAAATATTAATAATATTGAGCTTTAAATAAACCGTATTTGGATAAATTGCAGCATGCTTCAATTCTAATGAGCCTTTAGGAACTCCAAAACTCTCAGGTGTTTCCTCAACTTGTGGAAAGAGGTCTTCATGAATAGCCGTTGCTGCTCGTCTTCCAGCACCCATTGCTGAAATCACTGTAGCAGCTCCAGTCACGATATCCCCACCTGCATAAACATGAGGTTTACTTGTTCTTCCCATTTCATCTGTTACAATATTTCCCCATTTATTTACTTCTAAATCGGGAGTGGTCATTGTGATTAAAGGATTGGCTTTATTTCCTATTGCTATGATAATTAAATCAGTATTAAGCACAAAATAATCCCCATCTATAGGTACAGGTCGTGCCCGACCTGATTTATCTGGTTCACCTAGTTGATAGCGTTGGCACCTGATTGATTCAATACGTCCTTTTTCGTCACCCATAATTTCTACTGGGTTGGATAATAACTTAAATTGAACACCTTCCTCTTCTGCGTGGTGAATTTCCTCTAATCTTGCAGGCATTTGTTCTCTAGATCTACGATATACGATATGGACATTATCAGCATCTAATCGTAAGGCAGTTCTTGCTGAATCCATAGCTACGTTTCCTCCTCCAACTACAACCACATTCTTACCCGTTAATAGGGGTGTATTATACTTAGGATAAAGATAAGCTTTCATCAAATTAGATCGTGTTAGATATTCATTCGCGGAATAGACACCCTGCAAGTTCTCTCCAGGGATATTCATGAACACAGGTAATCCAGCACCAACGCCGATATACACTGCATCATATCCATCTTCAGTAAATAATTCATCAATCCCACGAATTCTCCCAATAACAGAGTCGTATACGAACTTAACACCAGCGTTTTCTAGATTCTGAATTTCATATTGGACTACAGATTTTGGTAAACGAAATTCGGGAATTCCGTAAACAAGAACTCCTCCACCTAAATGAAACGCCTCATAGACAGTTACTTCGTATCCTTGTTGAATCAAATCACCAGCAGTTGTTAATCCTGAGGGCCCACTACCTACAATTGCTACCTTTTTCCCATTTTTCCTCACTCGCTCTGGTTCAGGAACTTGACCAGTAAGTCGTTCATAATCTGCGACAAATCGCTCTAGATTTCCTATCCCTACTGATCTACCTTTCTTTCCTCTAACGCACAATCCTTCGCATTGAGATTCTTGTGGACAAACACGACCACAAACAGCTGGGAGTACATTCCTTTCTTTAATTTTCCAAGCGGCCTCAAGGAACTTTCCTTCTTGAACTAATGCTATAAACTCGGGGATTGGAACACGTACAGGACATCCATCCACACATTTAGGTTTCTTACAATTCAAACATCGATTTGCTTCTTGGATAGCCATTTCTTCAGAATATCCATACGGAACTTCACGAAAATTCCTGGCCCGAACCTGAGGAGGCTGAGTTGGCATATCAGTAAAGGGAATTTGCATACGTTCCTTAGACTTCATGATGTTTCCTCTTCCTTTGTTCTTTCAAGAAATTTAGCTAAGGAACGACACTCGGGTGAAAAATTTTGTAACCCCAATGTTTCTTCAGTAATATAGGATGTATTACGTACATGTATTAATTCCTCCCAATCAATTTTATGTGCATCGAATTCTGGTCCATCTACACAGGCAAATTTAGTTTTCCCATCGTACGACAATCGACAACTTCCACACATTCCTGTTCCATCAACCATGATTGTGGTAACCGTTGCATATGTTGGAATACCCCCTTTCTCTTTTGTAAGCTTGGAAACTTTACTCATCATAACATTGCAGCCAATAACTTTAATATGATCTATCTCACGTTTCTGAACCTCAATCATATTATCAAGAATATCATAAATATGTCCACGCTCACCTTTTGACCCATCAGTAGTTACGAGAATTACTTCGTCACTTACAGTTTTGTATTCTTCTTCATAATAAAGGAGATTTTCATTTTTAGCTTCAATTATTGTGATTACAATATTTCCAAGTTCCTTGAGCTTCTTTGCTATTGGATATACCGCACCAACCCCATAACAACCCCCACCAAGTACAACTGTCCCAAAATTGTCAAGATATGCTGGTTCACCAAGAGGGCCGACAATACTATAGAAGCAATCTCCTTCCTCCATGAAAGCCATTTTCGAAGTGGATAATCCTAACTCCTGAACTATAAAGGATATTGTTCCTTTTTCCTCGTCCCAATCCAGCAATGTCAAGGGAATTTTCTCTGAATGCTCATCAACCATTACTAAAATAAATTGTCCAGCTTTAGCTTTCTTGGCTATTCCAGGAACTTTGATATCTAGTTTATAGAAATTCGGTACGAATTCTTCTTTCTTAAGGATATTAAATTTGGACATCTATTTCACCTTTTCCTTTTGATTGGTTTATAGCCTGTTTAGTAGTAATATAAAGTCTGAACTCTTCCACTTTATCGGCTATAGGAACACCCATATACTCAAGACTTTGTTTCGCAACTTTTGGAATAATAATGTCGCCAGAATTTGAAATTTCATCCTTTAATTCATCAATCGTATTGTAGTTAAATCCGTCAAATCCCATTGTATGAGCTAGTTTACTAAAGATCATCCAGCTGGGAAGAGCATCACCAGGCGGCTCAACAGCTTTGTTTATTGGGTATTTCATGTACTCCTCCCCTGATTTAGTCCCATCCTCTTCAGTAAACACGGTGGTTGGAAGAACGACTTCAGCAAATTCAGAGGTGTCTGATTCGTAAATATTTTGAAGGATAAGGAGTTCTATACCCTTTAACTGAGAAAACAACGCTGAATCAAAAGTGGTTACAATTACTTTTATTCCTCGGGTATGTAAACTACTAATCCCTTCTTCATCATACACGATAGGATGAGTACTGATTTTCTGTGCGAATTTTGACAAAACGAAAACAGATTCATCAGTGAGAGAGGGTGAAATCGCTATCCCAATTTCTTCTGGTTTATATTCTTTAAGCAAATTAGCAGTATGTGATATTGCCTCCTCCCAAGAAACAGGGTGTTGTTCCTCTTTTATCAATTTACGTTTGATAGTAGGGTATTTCAGCCGATCACGACTATTAACTAAAGCGGGAATACAAAAACGTCCTTTAACACAGTATTCACGACGAGCAGATAATTCATATGGAGGATGTACGTTTACAACTTTATCCCATTTAA
>JAEOTC010000060.1 GCA_016840035.1 Candidatus Hodarchaeota archaeon
TGATGATGCTTCGTCCCATGGATACCAGATATTTAACTGAAGGGAGTAATTTTGAGGATCACAGTCGATTTGGGTATACCAGTAATCCCCATACAAGTGTGTTAAGCTATAATTCACATCTGCTAAGGTTGCTTGAACAAGAGCAAGATTAAGTGAATGTGAATCTATTCCAACACGAACTTCATAGAAACTGCCTTCCCACGATGCGGAGAATGTAGTAACCATAGGTACAGGGGGAATCCACAATTCATTGAAGGTGAGAACATCATAGCGTTCATTTATAGTCTTTGCATACAAGTAAATTTCCCATCTACCTGGGGATGGCAATTTAAATGGACATCGGTATTCTTGATAAATCACATTCCATTCTAGCTGCCCAAAAAAAGACCCATTTATATAAAATCCAACCTGGCTGAAATTAGTTGAAGAAATTAGTTCAGTACTTAATATATAGCTTCCTGCAGCATCCACCTTTATCAGCTGAGAGTTTATTAGCATTTCAATACTCTCGACAACAGAAAAGTGAATTTGTATGGTGTTAATGTTCCCAGCGAAATCATATACACAAATAAAGATTGAATAACTTCCTACTGGGAGATACAGCTGGATTGAAGATGAATAGGTTTGATTATTAGTGAATACATTCGGAATTGTATAGAGAATAAGGTCCCCATCTGAATCAATTGATAATGGCACACTACCAATATAACTGTAGTTAAAAGGAGAATAGACGTTTAAATATGGGATTACTGTATCAATAGTGAAAAAAGAGTATTTAGTGACAAAATTCCCAACGGAATCACGAACCTTAATAGTAAGATTATGATCTCCTTCAAATAACCCTTCTAATACTATACCTGAACTTCCAATAATCAACGAATCGTCAAGAAAGATTAAGACATCATCTTCATCTGTCAAATATGAAAGAGTTAGAGAATTCGTATTATACGTTTCATTCTTGGGATTAATAATAACTAATGAAGGTGCAGTAGAATCTATTCTGAAAATAGACGAAATCGAAGTTATCATACCATAAGAATTTTCTCCATAGACATTGCAGGTATAAAGACCCTCAGGTAACTCACGATATACGGTATTAGTCCATGAAATATTCACAGGGTCTAGGGGATCAATAAAATACCAATATTTCAATGCATTTCCTTGAAATGTTAGTTCTAAAATTGATCCATAGGTTGAATTGTTACGTGGGGAAAGTATTTCTATATCAGACGGAAGAGAGTGAATTAAAACAGAGAATTCCAAACTTACTGATGTATTATAATAATTTTCAACATCTAACGGTACTTTTACCGATATCCAGTAACTTCCAGGTGTGTCGAATTCAATAATATAATCAAATAACCCAGCACCGTTGGTGGAGTCAACCTCTCGTTCAATTCCATCTACTAATAAAATAGCATCTAGACCAGAGATGGGTCCTGAAACTTCTCCTAAGATCGAACCATCAATGTGTATTGACATATTCACAAGGGCTTCTTGAGGAATGTTTAAAGAAATGATTAAATCTTCAAGAATGGTTACATCATGAAAAAGAATCTGAAAATAAACAAAAGTATCATTACTGATTATTGAAATTTCTTTATTGCCCTTACTAGTAAAAGTATATGAATATGAATGAATACCTGCTGGAGTCCAATCTTTAAATAACTGGTTATTAATTTTAATTTGATAGATTTCTGTACAATTTACTATGAATTCGTAATTATTGTTTACATTTCCATAATCCTTTCCAATAACTGCAATATTGGCAATAGTATACATAAACGCGTGATCATATTTATAAGTACCATTAATGGTCGAGACACGTAAAGAAAATCCCCCTTTATAATAAGGCGTCGTCCAATTATAATTTCCCCTACCAGTAGCGTTCAAAGATACATTTGCAATAAATTCCCAGAGAGGAGATCCATCATGTTGCCAATGTATTTGGATTTCTTCATTTAAACCACCCTCTATCTCTATTACAGACCAATGATTGGCAAGAACAGTTTCCTCAACGATGAGCGAAAGAGGTGGGCGAATGGTTATGGAGAAAATGGCTGAGGAGGAAGCTGGAAAATAATACCTTCCTAGATTTCCCTGAAAACTACATTGTAGATTGTGAACTCCGATTTGCGTAGTTTCAATTACGTAGAAATCAAAGAAGAATAAACCCTCAGTATTCGTCTCCACAGCTCCCAGAAATTCCCCAGTTGTTGTGTCAGTAAATTTAATCTGTACATTTGCTACAGGTTTTCCGACCTCATCAAGAAGAAAACCCCAAAACCGACCTGATTGACCTTGAACAAGATCTGTTGAATTTTGATTCAACGATTCAAATCGTGGAATGGAAAAAATGGTTAATTTGAATGTTGTGGTCTCTTCATCATAATGTACGGAATTATAAAAACGAATTATAAGATAAATATCCCCAATAGGATGATTTTCATCGATATAATAAGTAAAAATACTCCCTGCAATACAACCTTGGGTGTTAATGACTGTGGAATTAGTATACATTAGAGATATTAAACCTTCATTAATAACAGTACCTCCAGATAAGACTGTGACCTGAATCAGAGTACTAGTGCCTCTTGAAATTCCTCCACTCTCATATGTAAGATCGAATGAAACTAATCCCTTGATTGGGATAATTATTAATTCAGAGATGGGGAGTAGATTAGTACTCAGATCGAATACTCTCAGCATGAATTCATGCAATCCTGTTGAGATATTGACTGGAAGAGGAAATTCAAAGGCAACATACCCATTAATGTTTGTAGACTTATTCATCATCGATACATTGCCATCTGTTATATCAGAAAGCTCAACCTGACACGATACAGGAATCGTATGGATATCCTCTTGTGTAACATAAGCTTCAAGATGAATTGTCTCATTATGTTTGTACTCTGAAGAGTTTAAATAATATTGAATTCTTACTCTGTCTTGGATCGTAACAGAGGAAGAGGTATTTGCGTATAATTGATCATTATCATTTCTTAACTCGGTATAGAGGATAAAATCCCCTAAAGGTATTGAACTATTTGGAGAGTACAATATATAACAATTTCGACTATTAAGAACTTTGTTTTCTAATAAAACGGTTTGAGATTCAATTTTATAAAAAACCGAAAGTGATAACCCACTAGGATTGTCTCCTAACACTGTAGTATTGATTAACATAGATTCTTCGTTACGTTGAATCTTTGATGTATTTATGGACTGATAAAGTGAATATCCAGAACTTAATACAGTTACATTGACTAATTTTGAATAACAAGGGAGGGTCTGACTTTGTGAACTACCAGTATAGGATGCGAAAAACTTCGTGGTACCCAGAGAGGAAAAGACTGGAAATTGGAAATCAAATTCAAGAGTTAGGACGGCAGGATCTGTGCCGGGATAGTAGTTCTCTAAAGGACCAAAAGTCCAGATTGCAGACGAATCAGTTAAATTGAGGTTGTGTACGGATAGATATCCTCCAAGAAACCACCATCGATAATGAATATTCAAATTGAGAGAAAAGTGTAGAGATGCATTCTTGAAAACGGTAGTGGAATTAGTAGTTAATGTTAATGAGGTGGAATGAGTAGTACCAGGACTAACATCCTCAAAAAACACGGAACAGGTTCCATTAGAGGGTAAGTATCCTTCGAACCCCAAATATTCAGCAATGAAAAAGTGTTCCCCCGTTATAATCGGTGAGGTGACGGTCCAGTCTATATGAGCTGAACCATTAGTAATTGCTGTTTCGGTAAAAACACCTGTTGTAGTATCAGTAACTCGAATTTGACCAAAGGGTACCGAATCATAATCCATGTATGTCCAGATAGAGAATCCTATGATATCACCTGAACCCACAATCCCTTTATCAGCTAGAATTGTTGTTGATGTATCTAGATTGACAGCTTCAACCTGATAAAGACTCAGGTTTTGAACAATTAACAATCCAAAGATAGTTAAAAGGAGGAAGTTGCTTGATTTTCTTATTATAGGTTTCCACATTGTATTGACCCTCAGTAATGAGGGGAGTTCTCTCCTTTTATATTCGAAATGAATCTTTTTAATCTTTATAAAGAGTTTATATAAAAATAGTCTTTTTCTTGATTTCAGATATTTAAGTTTCATGCAGATTCCATAGTGAAACCAATAATTCTTGGTGAAAAAATAATGGCAAAAGCTGAAACAAAAAAAGAAGATGCTGTTGTTGAGGACATAATTCCTGAAAAAGGAAAGAAAACAAAAAAGAAAGGCAAAAAAGAACAGAATTTCCTTGATACTGTCTCTGGAATAGGTCCCACAACACGAAAACGATTAGAAGAAGCTGGTTTTGGTAGTAAAGAAGCTATTGCTCTAGCTACACGCTCGCAACTTTCCGATATTTCAGGAATCGCTGAAAAAACAGCAAATGTTCTAATTCGTGAAGCCCGTTCACAATTTGATCTTGGATTGAAACCAGGATCTCACTATGCAAAATTAGGAGAAACTCGTCAATATTTAACAACCTCTTCTCAGGCATTCGATGAGCTACTTGGAGGAGGATTTGAAACGGGTTCTATTACAGAAATTGCAGGGGAAAATGGATGTGGTAAAACCCAAATTTCTCATCAATTAGCAGTAAATTGTGTCAAAAACGGGAAAGATGTTGTATGGATTGATACTGAAGGAACTTTTCGATTTACTAGAATTTCTCAAATGGCTAAAGCGCTAAATCTTGACACTGACGAAATTTTGTCACATATTACAGTCGGTAGAGCATTCAATAGTGAACACCAGATGGCTCTTACAGAGGAAGCATTAACAATGGTTCCTAACGTAGGATTAATCATTGTTGACTCTTTGATGGCACATTTTAGATCAGAATTCGCTGGAAGAAGTACATTAGCTGAACGGCAGCAATTGATTGGAAAATATCTAGCATTCATCTCTAAACAATCAGAGATCATGAATTGTGTGGCGGTTGTGACAAATCAAGTCTCTGCAAAACCAGACGCTATGTTCTTCGGAGACCCGAATAAACCTATTGGTGGTAATGTTGTCGGACATACAGTTACTACACGATTGATGATCCGGAAAGGTAAAGATGTTAAACGTACAGCTACACTTACTAAGAATCCTGAACTTCCAGACGGAAAAATCGAATTCTCAATTGATACTGACGGAATTCGTGACTATTCTGGAAAGTAACTTCCCTTTTTTTTGCTTGGAGTTGAATTGGAACGCTTTCAACGCGGGTAGGTACAAAAATTCTTGAGGATAAGACCACACTACTTCAGGTTGAACACCCTCCAACCGATTTGCATGAATTATATGCACCCAATGGAATCTTGGTCTCTTATTTTGCAATTCAACCCATTCATGATTTAGAGAACACTTCTAGGAATTTATTCCGTGTAACGAGTCAACCTGGAGTTCAAATCCTTCGACAAACATTTTCAGCAATTCCGCGTAAGTCGAAGACTTACTCCAAGCGTGATATTTCTTATACAGGACTTTCATTGATAGTGCGTGTATATTTTCAATTCGCTGTTCGGACAGAATCGACCTTTCCAACAGTTTTGCGGCATGTTAGGAAGGAATTCTTAAAACGACGGACTTTAACTTATACTATTCTTTCTGCTGCAGGATTTAAGGTCACGATTATCAAAGGAGATCAAATATTTAAGTTACATTTTCGTAATGACAAAATAAAAGAAGGAATATCGATTTTTCCCTTTCAGGCTGGATCCGAATCGGAATACCTTGACAGATTTCTTCGTCTAGAACGGGTACCATCTCGTTATATTCAGGATTTTGCTGTACCCGACCTACCTGTGACACATAGGGTTGGCCATCGAATTGATGATCCTACAGTTCCTGTAGGATTTGGTGACCTTTCATCTGGTTCAGTTCTGATGTGTGGTTCGGATAAGAATGAATTGATTTCCATTTTTCAGAATCTAATCAATTCATTTGCTGTCACTAATAATAAGAAGGGGATCTTTGTCATTGATACACACAATGAGTTTAATGGCTTAATTCGTCATCTTCAATCACAAACATCGAGTAAACAGGGATTCAATCTGCATTTGTTTCAATTGGGCACAAATATGTTTATAAATCTCTGTGATGTCATTATCCCCCCCTCTCCCAGTGGTAAGAGACAAGAATCAAAGGCAATTGAGGCATGGAGAGCACATCTCGTGAGTAATATTCTTTTAAGCTCATTACCAACTTCAGATTATTTTTCCTCGCGATTCGCTGTTCCCCTAGAAACCCAAATTAGGAATGCTGCAAAAGGAAGAACTTCTTTCACTCTTGAGGATGTAAAGACTACTTTCGGAAATCTCGAAGAAGAAGAGTTAGAGTCCAGCATTGGTTCTACTGATGGAGTTTTCGCAGATCTAATGTCTATTGAACACCTTAATGGAATTTTAGACCAGTTTAAGGCATTTAAAGAAGTAAATTATTCCGCCTTTTTTGGACACCTCAGTAATCTCCTTTATCGTGACGATTCGATTACAATTTTCCAATTTGGCGCACAGCCTCCCATGATCAAAAGAGCAGTTGTAGCATTTCTGTTACAATATTTAGGGAATTTAGCTGACAGAGGATTCGTATTCTTTCCTCATGCTGATGAGTTTTTAAGTAGAAGGACATTTTACGGAAGAATTGAGGCTGGAATTCCCACAGTATTAATTGACGCGTGTAATTCCATTGCACAAAATAATGTATTGATCTTAGGTAGTCAAAGCGTACAAGCTCTCGCATTGAAAGTCAATTTATTCGAACAAATTAAAGATCAAGTATATCTACGTTTGGTTAATGCACAGGATAGAGAACTCATAATCACTCAACATCAACTGAAAGTTCAGAAATCAACTAAACTCCCAATGTTTGAGAAACAAGTACTTGGTATTCGGGAAGGGGAAGGTCTGCTCTTTCGTGGAGATACATCCTTAAGCACTGCTTTTCATTTCAAAACGGATTCCACAATTATACCAGTGGATTTACATCCAATTAAGGTCACAGAAACTAAAATGAGGGGATCTAAAACCTTTGGATTAGTCCCTACAAAATTTGCTCAATTAATGAAGATTCTGAAGATTCTTGCAGCTCAACCCCTTAGTAATGATACAATCCTTGACGAATTAGAGATTAATGATAGCGATGAGCGATTACTTACCCAGATGTCGGAATTTGGTTTATGTAAGGTGAAGGAAGAGAATGCTTCTCGAACCTGGGAAATTACCGTGAAGGGCTTACAATATCAAGCGGATCAACATACGTTAATGGAAAATTTGCCCTCTACTCCAAGTTTTGAAGAAATTAACCTAATAAGGAATAAAATTACTACTTCGGAAAAGTTCTTTGATAGAAGTGTCTCCAATCAAAAATCTAAGGAAGAAAATGCTAAAATTAAGGATTTAGTTGGACAAATGCTAAGTTATTTGTTTACACTCACTGGAAATATACCATGGATTCGCTATGCTGAGTATACGGATTTGAAAGAGATAACAGGTATTGAAGGACAAGATTTCAGGCAATTATATGCTCTAGCATATGAAATATGTCAGCATATATTAAATGATATAAAGAAGTTTCGCGAGAAAAATAAGGTCGCTCCACTAATTCTTGAATCAACCGCTATTTCAGATACAGGAAAACTGGATGATTTTTTGCCTGATGACCGATATGTCACTTTACAGAAGATAAGTAAGAGCTTAAACCTTAAGAGATACCCTGATAATGGGATTCTTGATATTCATTTCAAGTTTCTAAAAAAGGGAAAAAACCTCATAGATGAGCTAAAGGAAAACCCCGATGGAAATTAGTTTACCCCCAAAAATAGAACTGTTTCCCCATGAGGAATTACGCGCGTATCAGGCGCGATTCATTCGGTTTGTGGAAAAAAATCCACGTGTGATAATCCATGCTCCGGTCGGATTTGGAAAGACAGTGATGGCTCTAGTTAGTACTCTCCCGTCGGTGAAAACTCAACAATTTCAACTTTTTATTTTTGTTCGAACAAAAGCGCAAATATTCCATGTATTCCTCGATGAGATCCGAAAAATTGCGAATACAGATAGATACGGGTATTTAACGGCTCTACCATTAATCCAGAAGTCTGATCTGTGTATTAGAGCAGATCTTCCACATTTTTACAAAGGAATTTGTGGAAAAATTCGATGTGAACACTTAGAAAAAGCCCGTTCTATTCCCGAGGAAGATTTTCCAACCATAGTTGAACAAGTCCCCATTACTACTCATGAAGGAGAGATTAAACTTGAATCCTTCAAAGATATTCTTCAAGAATTTGGGTGTCCTTATTATATTATCCGACGTTGTATACCATATGCAAATATTGTGGTCACTACACAAACTTATCTAAGAAACAAAATCCTCCAATCTTTACTATCTACTCTCCTCCACAGAAGTACATTTGCTAATAAAATTTGTATTATCGATGAGGGCCATAATTTTTCTGCGGAAATTGAATCAGAAATTTCTTTAGATGATATCTATAAAGCACGAGATATTATTCCGCTTAAGATCTTTGATAGATTAGAATATTTAATCCATAATCGAAAAGGTAGAGTTGATCGCCCCCAAAACCTGACCTCAGACTCAATAGATGCCTATCTCGACCATATATCAAATCTATCTTCTTGGGAACAAACAAATCTTCTCATAATCAAAGACTTTCTTAATAGTAGAGGAGAACTCTGGATTTCGGAACTTGAAAAACTAATACAACTCAACCCTTTTCCCCAAGGTATCTTTAAATTCGTTGATAACAATTTTAAGAATATCATCCTAATGTCTGGGACCTTTCGACCAATTTCGTCATATAAGACCCTTTATGGAATAAGATATCCAGGGATGCAAATCCCATCAGATTTTCAATATGGTCTTAATGGGATTCTATATCATCGACGATTCAGTACAAAATATCGAGAACGTACTCCACAAACCTTTCAAGCAATGGCTTCAGTTATAAAACGTCTTCACCAATATAATCCCTTTCACACGATCGTTTTTACTCCCTCACATGATTTAAAACAGAAACTTCTTGTCCACATGTCCTTTCCAAACGTTTATATTGAACAACCCAATGAAAGACCATTTTTCATTGATGAATTGCAAAATAAAACACATGAGATAATATTTGGGGTGTTAGGAGGAAAATTGTCAGAGGGAATCGAGATCCTTCATCCCTCTACTAAACGAAGCCTTCTAACATTAATTATCATTGCAGGAGTGCCATATACTAAACCAGATTCCACGAACCGTTTGATTAAAAGCCTTTATACAAAACGATGGGGGAAACTAATGGCAGATCATCTTACTCTTCTACCCGTGACCAGAGTAATGACACAAGCGATAGGGAGAGGAATTCGATCAGAAACTGATTTTGCGGCAAGTTTGATTTTAGATTATCGTGCAGTAACACTAAGAACCATGCTTCCCCGATCAACAATTTTTCGTGATATTAATGATTGTTATAATGTGTTTAATAATTTCTTTACTAAAATGAAAAGAAATTCTAAAATCAAATTCTAATTAATACCATTTCCTAAATTTTTTAAGTGAAAAAATCGTGCTTCTTCACTTGTTTGTTTTGTTATTAAGACAATTCTTGGTGCTGGCACTGATAGGTGATTCAATTTTTCAAAAATGTCTGCATTCACATCATAGACGATTATAATACTCGCTAAGTTCGCAACAACATCGTTCACCGTATTTGTGATACACACATGAATTTTCTTCCCACTAAAACCAAAAAGTTCCTTTTCTAACTGAAGACGGGTGAGCGAAGAAACAGGTTGTTTGATATGAGTAGTTGAAACTCCTTTATCCCTTAATCGACTCTCAAGAAATTCCGCATTCTTCCGAATATTTGTGATTAATGAAATACTATCATGATAATCTTCTATTAGTTTAAGAACCTGATTAAACTTCGGATGATCCAGATTAGGGAAAAGTTCGATATATTCTTGAAGTTTCCGAATTATAGGGTTTCTCAAGAACTCAACCAATGCCTTTCTTCCTATGATATAGGTTTTATCTTTAAGACGGACCCGTAAGTCTTCGAAATACCTTAGAAGAGCAGGAAATCCTTGTGAAATCAACACTCGTTGTATATTCATTATACGCTGTAAATTAGCAGTTTTTACCAAAAGTTCCTTCCTTTCTTCATTCAATAAACTGTTGTGAATGGCAACAATATCTTGAGATGTGCTCCTAACTGTGACTCCAAATCCTAAACCTTCCAATTCTTTGAGTCTATTCCTTTTCATGTGATTAAGAATGTCTAGAACGAAATAATACTCTTTGGGCAAAGGAAGTGAGTAATGTTGAATATTCGCTCTTTCTCGTCTACTACTTCCATCAATATTGATTATGTCTAATAATTCAAGATTATGACATGCTTGTTCGAGCTTGATCACATTTCTTTCTCTCGTAAGTCCTACAACTTGTATTGGATCTAAATTCTGAATAATATATCTCAGTGAAGACGAGGAGGCTCCCATCTCTGCATAATCTATTATTATCAATGAGAAATGAGTTTTATCAAAAAAATTTTGCTTGTAATCATTTTTCACAGTTTTTGGAGTTGAAAGAATAATACTAAAACGATTATAATCCGTTTTTCGCGCTTGGGGGAGAATTTGTCCATTATGGATTGTAAAAACCTGATCTAGATTATCTTGGATGCAGGATTTAAAGATATCCTGAATCTGTCGCTTGGTTAAAATTAAAACTCGTGGAATAGAATCCCGCGATTTTTCTCTTGAAATAAAATAACTGATCAACAAAGAAAGGATCCTGAAAAGCTTCTCTTCTATCCGATATTGAAGTAAGCAATTATTTTTCAGAATCCTTTCCAAACTAATTTGTTCATCCAAAGAGGGGGTGAATTTAAGTTTATGCGAATTTTCTTTGTTGATTACAGATGAACTCAAACTAAATCTATCCAGAATTTTACAAACAGCTGAATTATCCTTCAGCATTTATTTTTTCGTTTTTGGAATCTACCCAATTTCGATGCGCGCTACAAGAGATTACTTGTGAGTCTTTCACCACCAGTACTGAAGGAATTCGTCGATTCAACAGTAAAGAACAAATTCCTCCAATTCCCCAATTTGCAAATTCACATATTTGACATAAGGGACTATTAACGAAAATTTCATCTAGAAATGGTAGCCTGTGTGGTTGAATAATTGGTTGACTAGTCACGTATGATTCACCTCTTGTAGAGACACTACATCTAGTAATGTCAAATCAACCTTAAATATCTAAAATCCCTACTTCCCATTATTTCAAGTATAAAAACCGAGTCATCAATCCATATTGAGATCAATGTTATCTGAAAAACAACTAGTTGAACATCTAGATCTTTTTCTTAGAAATCAATTATCCTTCCAGTCGTATATAGAGCTTCAAATTTCCAGTAGTGAAGATCTGAAAATCTCTGAAAAAATTGATCAAGAGCAGATCCGGATAGATTTAGCGGGAATAAGCCAGATTGATAGTTCAATTCACTTTTTTGAGGCAGAAACTCAGATTCATGTGAATCATCCTACCACCTATTTACAATTTTGCGATTATTGCTATCTACTTTGTCCAAATGAACAGTTTGAACTTTTAAATGGAAATACTTTGGAAGAACAGCTTGTATGGGCTCGAGAAGTAGGAATTGGGATAATCTCCATCTCGCAGAAGGGGGAAATTCGCTCACGAATCAGTGCCGTTCAGCAACCCTTTGATCCTGATATTCGAGAAGTGATACTTACACATATGAACAAACGATATAAAATTCCATTTTCTACAATTCCCTTATGGAAACGTTCTCGAGCACTATGATACCAAATTGGAGTGAAAGATTATCCCTCGTCGAAAAAAATTAGTTGTTTGCTCTCCAACAGAGAGGAAGAAAGCAGAAATCTTTAATCGTATTGACTTACTTCTTGATGAAGATCGATTGGATCAGGCAATTAATGATCTAAGTTATTTATTACGTACTGCACCAAGTTTAAATCAGGAAGTTAGATACAAGCTTGCTCTTACCTTTTTTCTGCGAAGTGAACCAGATAAAACATTAGATTTATTGGGACCTCTCCTTCCTTCCATAAAAGAGGAGATCACTGACTTAGCAATGCAAGCCTTTCTTTCCTTGGATGATCAGAAAAAATCAATCCAAATACTCATCAACTCTTCCCTAAATAACCAAGAGAAATCAAAATTATATCAAAAGTACTTTATTGAAAGGGACTTGGTCCAACGGTTGCCCCCACCTCTCCCCCTGATAGATCTGTATTGTGTTAATTGTGGAGGCCATCTATTCTTCTACCATCAGCGAACCTACTGTTTGGTGTGTAATTCGGTCTATTTATCTAAATTTCTTGCCTAGAAGACTCTTTAGTCTTTAGATTTTCTTCGTACTCTAGTTTGACAGAGTTCTCTCGCTGTTCCTCCTCAAGTTGAATTTTATCCACAACTCTTGCTAGTAATGTTTTTTCGTTCTCTTCTACTTCGGTTTCAAGGATCTCAAAAGATTCCTCATTCTCAAATCGTGAGTTCTGCACGATTGAACTTTCTTTTCCCGAATTAACTGTATTTGCTTCAGATATTCGGTCCTGAGAATTAGACTCAGTATCCAGATGAGATTCCATGAGTGTGTCAGCTTGTTCCACAATCTTATCTTCTGTCAGGAAGGTAGAAGTGCTGGAAGGCGAAATAGCAATTTTACTTTTCTCGGATTCTGAAAGAATTTCTCTTGAAATTGTAACCGGAGGAGTTCCCGTCAAATCAGATAAAATACTCTCTTCAGTTTCAGAATGTTCTTCTTTAGAATCTTCATCACTTTCAATGGACACTGGATCATTACCAAAATCAGGGGGCCTCGTTTCATGTGAAGAATTATTTAAGTCCGACACAAGCCAATTTTGATTACCAAGAATATCGGGTCTGGAAATACTAGCTAAGACTAATCCTGGGATGATTTTTTGTAACGCTCCTTGAAAATCAAGACTCTGTTCTTTAATATCATAAAAGAAAGTCTCCAATTTTTCGGGGAATTTAACTAATGAAGGATAGTCTAGCTCCTGGAATTCAATGAACAGAGAGAATATCGTCTTGGAAGAATCTTCAAGAATTCGAAATTCAAATTCATGGAGGTTTTTGAGAACAGACAGTCGAAAATCTTCAGGTTTGGCTTCAATTGTGTAATCAAGTAAAACTGCTGTTGTATTATCAATGATAGAATATATAATTACAGCTTCGGGTAGAAGATCAGAATAAAAAATCTCATGTGTGGAGGGAATACTACTAAAATGAAAGGTTTCTAGTTGGATTCGTCTATCAGCATTATCCAAGATTGTACCTATAAAATAACCGATTCCTCCAAAGAGGAAAAGGAACAAAGTACTTGGACTTATAATTGTATATAACAAATACCCGAATAAAAATCCGATGATTGTTGTTAATATGTTCTTATTTATCATCGTTACTCGTTTCTTTTTCAATGATCTGAATAGTTTGAATATCTCTACTATTCATCATTGTATTCTTACTTTACCTTATATATCCAAAATCCACTTGGTATCTTTTGATTAATTCAGGACAGAAATCTTCTACATTCGTTATAATCTGTACCGAGAGGGATTTCTTTGTTTTGAAGAATGAAATCAAGAATTTGTCGTGCACCCTCTTTATCCAAAAGTGTATTGTTCTTACTACAGCGTGGCAAAAAGCAGCACTTGGGACACCCGTCTTGACATTCACATTGTAGGATCACACTTGCTCGTGCAAAAAGCTCAGATAAATGGCTTATTAACATTTCACATATCCCATAACCAGTTGCTTGATCAAACAAAAGTATGTATCCTTGTGGGAGGAGAGCTATTCCGCCTATTTCGTGAATCTGTCCACCAATATATGGCAAACTGGCATGAATAAGAACATGAACTAGAGTATGTAGTGAGTCACTAAATCTGCTTTGCTCAAGTGAAAAATCATCTGCAGTTCTTGGTATTTGAAATAATATTCCTCGTGATTGTGATGAATAATATAATGGATCACGTAATTTCTTGACTTCTGTTCCGGAGGGAGTCTGAAGGGTATATCCAATAACTGATTGCACAATCTTTGTTGTCACTAATTTAACCTCTAAACCAAAAGTGGAACGTAATGATTCATGAACCTCTAATATCTGAGGTTTCATTTTCGAAATTGGGAATGTCTGTCCCCATGCATTCTTAGGCTTAACCAAATCAACCCACCCTCTAAATCCATTAAAACTATAACTAACCACTCTATATCTAATACCCCCAGCTAAATAGTAAGCTCCTGGATATAATTCGTACATCGCTAAAGGCATAGATCGTTTACCTATTTGTTTACCACCTCGAACTTTGATTACTATCTCGTGATTTGTTCCTCTGATTGAATATTTCTTGACCTTCTCAGATCCCTCTTTGGTCGGAATAAATATCGACTCGTCAAACTTCTGAAGATAGTTCTTTCTCATAAGATCTTGAATCATATATTGATAAGCTGGAAACTCTTCATTTCCTAGAGGATAATCAAGAGCAGCAGCGAGTAATTGATGCCCAACAACAGTAGGATTGGTAGGGTCGAAGAAGACATCCTCAACCTCCTGAAAATATCTCTCAGGGTTATTATAGTAATAATGACTGATTGGATCATCAGCATTAAGATGAATTATTGCCACAGCGTCTTGTCCTTTCCTCCCGGCTCTACCAATCCTTTGAATAGCTCTATTAGCAGATATTGGTGGAGTAACCACAATTTCTAACTCCCCAATGTCAATTCCCAGCTCCAATGTCGGAGTAGCTATTAATAGGTCAATTCCTCCATCCCGGAACTGTGATTCTACCTCTTCACGAATTTTCCTTGGTAAACCGGCCCGATGGATTCCTATCCTATCCGAAGAACTCTTCAATCTTTGAAATAAGTACTCTGCACTGCGATGAGAATCTTGAAATGCAAGGATTTTTCCATTTGGCTTAATTGAATTTAATAAACTGACTATACCATCGAATGTAGACATTCCATCAAATGGTGCTATCATCAAGAAGTGTAATCGTCCTCTTCGTCCATTTTTACATTCAATTACACTTATTGGTCGATTTAATAAGCGACTAGTAAACTGCTTTGGATTAGCCACCGTCGCTGATGCACTAATATATTGAATCCTCTGGTCTAGGAGTCGTTCTAATCGTTTCAGAATAAAGTGCATATTACTTCCGAATGTTCCGGAAAATGTGTGGATTTCATCTAAAATCACGATCTTCAAATTTGCAATCAAATTCTGAAAGTATCCTGAATTTTTCCCAATTCCCAGATGGTAGTGAAGAATGTCAGGGTTTGTAATCAATATTTCAGGAGGGTCAGCGAATATCTTCTTTCTCCAATAGTGGGAAGTATCTCCATCAAATACCTTCACAGTCAGATTTAGTAATGAAGCAATCTCGGTAATTTTTCTGAGTTGATCTTTGGCAAGGGCCTTTTGAGGATATATTATTAGCAATTGAACACCGTATCCCACAAAATCTTTGATTTTTAATAGTGCAGGTAGAAGAAAAGCTTCAGTTTTTCCATTTCCGGTCGGTGCTACAATACAAACATCTTGATTTGCTAAAATTTTTTTAAAAGATTCTTCTTGGAATTTATAAAGGCGTTTAATATTCCTAGTAGTCAAATACTGAATAATCTTATCATTATTTATAGAGTGGATAGATTTACCATATTCTCCACTCTGTTTATCAAAAAACCTGTAATCTACTATCTGGTGCTGTGCAAATTGAACAATACGTTTGATTACTGTGGGTAAGGCCGATTCTGACTCTGTAATTTTAAAATGCGAGTAAAACTCATTCAACGAAAAAATACTTCTCGGGGCATGGTTTTGGATATGTGCAGCCTTTTGTAATCCAAGTGGTTTATCAACTGGTAATGATTTGAGCTTTCCCGCACTTTTTAACCTGGATTTCACAGATGAACTCAAAGTAACACCACCCCCCTTCAATGAATAATATTTTTGTAAGCAAAATTCACCTTTACTATTTTCTTTCAATTTAAAGTATAGTGATGAGAGAGCTTTCCATGTCTCCTTATGCTGGTCGTCCTCTCGTAAAATTGTACCAAAAGTAAGTTTAGCCTCATTAAAATGTTTCATCTTAACGAAACGAGTAGCAATTGACGAAAGTAATGAAATTGATGGTTTAGGAGAAGTAGATGAAATAATAGCATTGAATGTGTCTACCAGATCATCAATATCGTGATTGAGTGCATATTCTTCCATAGCTAAATTGTACCTGTTCCAGAGCGACTTTTCGCGTTCTTCAGTTACATTCATCTCTTTTCTGTAATGGAATGGAATTATCCTTTATGAATTCAAAAAAGTTATTATAAATTACGACATTTTTTATAAGGTATTTATAAGGAATAGATTTGAATAAGCATTTTTCACCCGTTTTCGAATATTTAAACGATTCCCAGTATCTGTTTCAGAGGTAAATGAAAATGGTTATTTCAACACATATTCTCTCGGGGGAAAGACAAACCGAGATGTTTCAAAATCCACAATCCTTAGTTCAAGCGACCAATGAAGAATTGTTTAGTCTTGAAACTGACTTTGTACAGCAAATTCAATTAGCTGGTGCCCAAAAAAGATTTGAATACTTTTATCCAAGGATAAAAGCATTAAAGCGACTGGCAGATGAACAAAAAATCTCAGAGATAAACGAGCTCAATGATTTAGCTCCGATTCTATTTCAACATACCGTGTACAAGAGTTATCCTTTAACATTCATTGAAAAAAAGAGGTTTGATAAGCTTACACAATGGTTGGATAGGTTAACAACCCATGATTTATCATCCATCTTAACTGACAAATGCAATTCAATAGATTCGTGGCTAGAAGCAATCGAAAACCAGTCGGAAATAAAAATTGTGCATAGCACGGGTACTAGTGGTAAACTGAGCTTTCTGCCAAGGAGTGAAAGTGAAATGGAAAATTTCAAGAGAGCTTTTTACCTGTTCGTTGAAGTTCTTACAGGTGTTAATCCTCACACTACGAAAATACCAGTGTTTTTCCCAAGTTTTTCCGATGGAAGGCAATTAGCTCAACGAGTTTTGAGTCGTTTTGGACCAATATTAGCAGGATCCAAAGATGAATATCATACTGCCATACCTGGATTTCTCTCGGCTGATTTTATGTCCCTTGCAGGAAGATTACAAGCAGCCAAAGCAAAAGGAGAGTTGGGTAAACTCCAAATGTTAAAAGCACTAAGTTACAACAAAGGTGAGCTCATTCGAATTAAACGAAACCGTCCAAAGTATATGGCAGCTTTCTTTGATAATATGATCAAAAACTATCAAGGCCGGCAAGTGTTTATGTTAGGAACACTTACGTCAATGATAGAAGCCGCTTTAGAAGGAGAAAAACAAGGTTTAAGTCAAGTTTTTGCTTCCAATTCCGCTATTGTCACTGGAGGTGGTCTCAAAGGTCAAACCGTTCCCGACGACTGGTATGAACGCATATGTAACTTTTATGGTGTTCAAAGTATTCGAGATGGATATGGTATGACTGAAACCACAGGCTACATGCCTTCATGTGAACACAACCATTACCACATTTATCCACATTTTATCCCCTTCATTTTCGATATTGGTAATGGAAATGTGTTACCACGATCAGGTATCCAAACTGGACGGTATGGATTTTATGATCTACTAAGTGAAAGCTATTGGGGCGGTTTCCTGACCGGAGACCTAGTTACCCTTCATTGGGACGATCAATGTGCATGTGGACGAACTGGTCCCTGGCTAGAGAAGAAAATTCAGCGGATAAGTGAAGCTAATGATGGTGATGACAAGATTAGCTGTGCTGGTAGTCAAGAAGCATATGATTCATTTATTGACTATCTTCTCAACTTAGAGGAAGAATAATCCTCTTCCTATTTTATTTGGAGGATCTACCAATGCAAACAACCCTTACCAAGAGACTTGATTCAAAGACATATGAGATTCCGATCATTCTTAGGGGAAGACTAATACGAGATTTTTCTGAGAGTTTCGGAGGAAGGAATGGGGCTGAATTCACAACGCCTAGTGCAAAAAAATACGTAAACCATATTCCTCTCTCTGATCCATCAAAGTTGAAAGACCTTTATGATCTATCTGTAGAAGAAATTATCACTTTCCTTTATGATTTAGGCCAACATTTAACTCTAAGTGAAAATGAACACCTCCAAGATGCTTACAAACTCGCGTGTGAAGCATCTGGTTTGACCTCAGAGGTCCTCCTTACGACTTATAGATCTCTACCTTTTTTATTTCATCCAACTAATATTCGGGAAATGCTGGAAAAAAGAATTGGCATTCAATATTTGGATTCTTGGGTACCCACGAAAATGGAAGATGGAAGAACAATTTCTATTAGGGCTTTTGGTTCTCGGACCGTCCATATCATTGCAGGAAATGTTCCAACGGTTTCTGCAGCTTCTCTGATCAGAGGCTGTTGTACACGAAGTGATACGATTTTTAAATTGCCCAGTAATGATCCTCTAACCGCTACTGCATTAATTCGGACAATGATTGATCTAGAACCAACTCATCCATTAACAAAACACTGTAGTGTTCTTTATTGGCGAGGAGGAGATAAGGAGTTTGAAGAGAGATTCTATCGCCCCGAAAACATAGAAAAAATCATCGCATGGGGTGGATTTAATTCGATAAAACATATTAGTCAATATCTTCAGGCAGGGTTAGATTTAATAACATTTGATCCTAAGATAAGTATTTCTATTATTGGAGAAGAAGCTTTTCAAGATATTCGTACATTAAGTATTGCAGCTCAAAGAGCAGCTATTGATGTCGGATCCTTCAATCAGGAAGCTTGTTTAAACTCACGCATTATGTATGTTCAATCTGGAACCTCTGAAGAAGGAATAAGACGTTTGAACAGATTTGGGGAATTATTGTATTCTGCCCTAATTCACCTTCCTTCCCATGTTTCAACCTCACCAAAGGTTTTCGACAAGACTCTAAAGGATGATATCGAGGGAATTCGATTGGATGAGGATTTCTATCGAGTTTACGGTGGGAAATCTAATGAAGGAGCTGTAATTGTTTCCCAATTTGATGAACCAGTTGATTTTTCTCATCGTTTATGCAGTCGAGTAGTTAATCTTGTGCCAATTGATAGCATAGACTCGGCAGTTCAATCAGTAAATTGTTACACTCAAACAGTTGGTGTATTTCCTGAAGTTTTGAAGTTTAAACTTAGAGATACTTTACCACTTTATGGGGTACAACGAATAGTCTCGTTAGGATTTGCTGCAACGGCTAGTTTGGCCACACCGCAAGATGCAATTGAACCAGTAAGACGAATGTGTAAATGGATAGTTGATGAAAAATCAGTTCAATAACCGGTTTGGTGGGATATTACCTGAATCACTGCCAACATCAGATCATAGACAGCCATGCAAATAACGGTTTATTCTTATGTGTAGTGTATAAAGATTATCTACGATCGTGTCCCACGAAATGTCCATATTGCATAGCTGGAACTCCTCTTACGTTCGATCAACTTTATCGTAACAATTATGATTTTGAATGTACTTACTTTCAGAATCTTGTTCAGTGTGAATCCCATGATAGACAATTTTTTATCTGTGAATTGACGGGAAATTCTCCTGATTGTTCGAATTGCCCGTTAAAGTTGTCTTCGGAACCAAGTATGAATTCTGGGAAAAGTTCCTGATTCTGAAATCAAGAAATTCTGTTGCAACAAAAGAGTCATTTTTAGGAGGACTATGATATCAAAATTTTATTTGATAATTATCAGTTAAATTACTGGGTTCACGCGAATGTCAGAGAAAATTGATCTTACAGAGCTTATAAAAAGAATAGAGGCATCGAGCTCCTATATAAGAGCTGAAACAATCAGAAACCTTGGTAAAATGGACATTCATGTTACGGAAATCCCGATGGAGCTCCATTCCAAACTCGTCAAAGCTCTTTCCGATCCAGCACCAGAGGTGCGAGCAGAAGTAGTCATGACATTAGCCTTTCTTGAGGGAAGCATAGTCAATCCCCTCTTGGAGCCATTACTGTCGGATTCAGTTGATATAGTCCGAAGTAACACAATATCCGCCTTAAGCTACTCGAAAGCACCATTGACTGACATCTTAGCCGAGAAACTTCTTCATTGCATGAATGAAGAGAACGTACAAATCAGAGATCGATGTGCAAGAGCCTTAGGAAGATTAAAGGTTAAAGGTGCAGAAAAAATTCTGTTAAACACTCTTGAAAACGATTCATCCCCTGTTGTTCGTACTGGTGCAGCAGTAGGGTTAGGACAACTTGATTTTTTAGATTCAGAAGTATTAAACAATCTGAATAAGTACCTTGAGAGTGAAACATCCGAATTAGTACGACAAACAGTGAAAGAAGTGATCTCGATTCATTCAGCAAAACGAAATGAATCTCTCACTGGAATATAATAATTGGGAGTTTAAATATTAGTCATTGATAGAAGGATTGGATACACTCTTCCTGGCTTTTGAGGGTTCTTCCCTCAAAGGCCATCTCTCCCCTCCTAATTTTATAATTAAAGTGGATATACTAATCGATTGGAGCGTCGGTAACCCATTTTTCTGGTGAAAACCATCCATGACTTCGTTTTTCTTCGATGAGTTCATCCCGAATATCTGTAAAATAGTAAGTGGTACCTCCCATGACCTTGATTATGCTTTTAACTCCTGGGAGCTCGGTTAATTGTGCCTGTATCTTTTCCACTTCAGTGTAGGATGAACAGTAGAAACTCAAAAACAGTACGGGACGATTGGCTGATTTCCAAGAACTAGTTGGCCAAAAATTAGGAATTGTATTAATTTCTTGCATGATCTCTTGCTGAATTAGATGATTTAGAATTGTAAATTCACACTGAAACATAGTTAGGGTCTCTTTAGGAGATCTCACTGGATTGATTTGAATAGTTTCTTGGATGAGGTTATGATGACGAAGATAATCCAGCCGCTCATTAATGACTTCAACCTCAATTTCTATACGTTTGGAGAGTTCTTGAAGGGATAGACGACCCTGCTCTCGTAGGTGAGCTAAAATTAACCAATCCTCTTTTTCAAGCGAAACGATATCCTGTGTTGGTGCTAAAATTCCGGTATTGACAAGGGGAATGACAGGATAAAGGTGTAATTCTTCAAAAGCTTTATGAAATTGCTGGAAATGTTCAGCTAATTCAGCGAAGTCTTTTTTATTACTATATCTTGCATAGGCAAACCCTTCATGGGCAGTTCCAATAGAAATTGACTCAATTGTCGAATGAACCCCTAGAAGGGTCAGACGATTAAGCTCTAACGGCGTGAGTGACCGAAATATTATGATCGCATTGTGAAGATTTAGAAGATATGGATTGAGCACAACCGTGAACTTTAAGATCGTATGATTATTTACTAATCGCTGAATTCGTGTTCCAACCTCAACAGCGGGTAGATTAAGTTCAGAAGCAAGCTGTGAAAAAGAAATACGACAAGATTTTGTCAAACTAAAGAGAATACTCTTGTCAAAAACATCCAAAGTTCAAACTCACCCTGTACACTTTTCATTACGTTTTCTTACAGTTCTTGTGCAGTATCATTGTAGAACATAAAAAGCTATAAGTTCAGAATCATCCACAAATAGTTCATTTAGCTCTTAAAAATCAAATCTTTCTCACGATACACGCGATTCTCTTTGATTAGTTCATTAATATGCTTTATTACATGAACAAACTCGAAATACTCCCAAACATACGGAGGATCACTCTTTTTCCCTCGGTAGACTATCGATTGATCAGCAATCTGCTTAGGGGTAACTCCATATTTGTCTTTTGCCACGAAATCTAACATAAGCTGTTCACGTTGGTCAAAGGTATTCAGAAATTCACGGAGTAACTGTAATCCTTCCTCTTTTGATACATCACGAGTATGACTTGAAACGATTCGTGAAATACTATGTCTAGAAATAAAATCAACAATATATCTTACTGAATTTCTAAAATCATTGAGATCAGAATTCCACCACCCATACCAAGGACCAAATTTGCCAGAAAGATCGAGATCCCCGATGAAAAGGATTTCCGTTTCCTGTTCATAGACTCCACAATGACCTGGAGAGTGCCCTGGGAGGTGAATAGTATTGAGTTGAGTCACACCAAGGTCTATAACCTCATTGTTTTTGAAAGAATTCAAATTATCTAAATGAAGATCATTCCATACATCTAATCCCTCTCGGTTAAGTAAATTCGTAAATCTTCGATTCCAAATTGTCCATTCCCTTTCAGATATCTCTTGATCCTTAAAACAAAATCTGACAAATTCTTGGAAAGACTGTAGGGCGATAATTTCTTTCTCATGGATCATTTTCTGGCTGTCAGGAAAAACATGACAACCGAAAATATGATCGATATGGTAGTGTGAAAATAAAATCAGATCTATAGGAATTTCACTCTTAATATTTCTGAGTTGATTACCCTGATATTGATAGCCTGTATCGATAAGAAGTATTTGATTACCAAGAAAAAGAAGTGAATTAGATGTTAAATATTGTCTTTCCGTAGGACGGACTAATAGAACATTGTCAGAAAGAAATTTGCCATACCGAGAGAGTTTTCTTGTCAAGGAGTTGGCCATCAGAGATACCTATAATCTAAAATTAATTCAAGCGATACCCAAATATGCTTCTTTCACATAGGGATTATTGATTAGCTCATCTTTGGTACCCTCAAGCTCAATTCTTCCATCCTCCAATAAGTACCCCCGATCACATATTTCGAGAGCAATACTGGCATCTTGTTCAACTAAAAGAATAGTTGTTCCGCTTGCTTGAATTTTACGAATTGCATTAACAATATCCTTCTTGACCATTGGAGCAAGACCTAAGCTGGGTTCATCTAGCAACAAGAGCTTCGGACTTCCCATCAAGCTCCGAGCAATCGCAATCATTTGTTGCTCTCCTCCAGAAAAATTTCCAGCTTTTTCGTGTAATCTCTTTTTGAGAACAGGGAATAGATTCAATACCGTTTCAAGGTTTTTCTCGATCTTTTGCTTATCCTGAGTTGTATACGCTCCTAAAATGAGATTCTCTCTCACACTCGACTCAGTAAATAGTCGTCTACGTTCAGGACAGTGAATAATACCTAATTCTACAACTTTATGCGGTTTAAGAGATTCGTTCTTCCCCATAACTCTGAATTCTGATTTAGTTGATTCTAGTATCTTTTTTCCTTCAAAAAATATCTTTCCTCTTTCGAGCTCCACTAGACCGGATATAGCACGGAGAAGAGTAGTTTTACCAGTACCATTAGGACCAATTACGGCAACAAGTTCACCTCTATCGACCGTTAGAGAAACAGACGCAATAGCGATGGCTCTACCATAATGTACGGATGCTTCTTGCAATTCAAATAGGGGGGATGTTTTTTTGCTTGTTTCACTCAAAATCAAATGCCTCCGTTCCAAGATAGGCTGTAATAACCTCAGGGTTGTTCGCGATTTCCTTGGGAGTTCCTTCCCCAATTAACTGTCCTTGATGGAGTACCAATACTCTTTCCACCAACCGCATGAGAATTTTCAGTTTATGCTCTACTATTATAATGGTCATTCCTTTCTCATTTGCTTCACGTATAACTCGTTCTACACGGAAAGATTCCTCTACTGAAAGTCCTGCAAAGGGTTCATCCAATAATAATACTCGAGGTTGAACAGCCATGGCACGAGCGAAGTCTAATCGTTTCAAGTCGCCATGTGGTAGGATAAAAGCTGGATAGTTCTTTTTCTCAGCCAAATCGACCGTAATTAAGGACCAAGTAGCTTTATTTTTAAGAGTAGACGATCTAGCTAATTTTGATTTAGGAATATGAGGGACAGTTGTATTTTCTAAAGCATTTAATAACTTGAACGGGCGAACAAGCTGGAAGGTTCGAGTGATTCCAAGATTTGCGATTTTATGAGGACTTGAACCAGCAATATTCTTCTTATTATCAAGAATGATTCTTCCCAGAGTTGGTTTAAGAAACCCAGTCATAAGATTAAACAATGTAGTTTTACCTGCTCCATTAGGCCCTATAATACCAACAAGCTCACCTGCATTTATTTTGAAATTTACTTCGTCCACAGCCTTAAGTCCTTCAAAATGCTTACTTAAATTCTGTGTTTCAATGATTACACTCCGTTCGGGTTTCGTAACTTGTTTTTCTGAAGTAGATACTGTCATAAACATTCACCACACGTATTATTCGGGTTCGTACCTCCCAACAGATGGCCAGACTCCCCAAAATCGCAAACGAACTATTTTAAAGACTTTAGGAAGATAATAAGCAAATGGAATACCCGCAATGCAATAAATAAGAAATTTCGCTTTAATAAGTGATTTAGCATTTAGTGTCAATCCCATTAATCCCTCTAGGATAAAGAGACCCAAGAATTCACTCACAATGAACACGGGAATTGCAGGGATTGTAAAAATGGTAATCAACACCATGACCAAGAACATCAATATATTTTCCACATTGATAACTGAAAGATAATCAATGAAATTACTATATGGAACTATTGCCCATGCAACAGCAAATAATATTCCAAAAACCACTGCTTTCTTTTGATCAGGTTTGGCTCTAGCAAGACCATACGGCATGTAACGGAGAGTAATTACTAGTAATAGTCCAAATGCAAGAATATCAACACCCTCAAGGATTGAGGAGGGGAAAATATCTCCAAGGAGAATTTCTATCATGATTGTTAGGAGAAAGGCTCCTACTACTCCTCCAGATATCGAACCAATTCCTCCAATAACACACATAATAATTATCGTAAATGAAAAAGTGGTATCAAAGAATGAAGGGACAGCAATATGTCGATATTGCGCATACATTCCTCCTGCAATGCCAGCAAAGAACGCACTAACAGCAAAAGCGAATATTTTATAAAAAGCTAAGTTTATACCTAATGATTCAGCGGCATCTTCATCTTCCCTAATAGATTGGAAAATTAATCCATAACGTGAGTAAGCAATCAGCATCATGATACCAACTGAAACTAATAGAACAGCAATGGAAAAAATGTAAAAATTTAAGGTATCAGTATCCAAATTTCCTGTAATTGTTAATATATCAGGAACACTCGGAAATCCATGATCTCCTCCAGTTATAGGATAGAATTCATTCAGTTTAAATAATGAAGCGGTGATCAAGGGTATTACAAGGGTTACTAGAGCAAGATAAGGTCCCTTTACTCTCAGAGCTAAAATACCGACAACGACTGCAAGTAAAGCACATATGAAACCACTAAATATTAAAGCTATTGCAGGGGAGAGGTTAAATCTTGGTCCTAATATACCTACTAACGCTGGGTCCACATCAAAACCAACAGAGGTCCAATACCCGATGTAAGCTGCTAACCCGAAGAAGATGGCATGCCCAAAGCTAATCTGCCCTGTGTATCCTGAAAGAATATCCCATGAGGCTGCAAATATGCCCCAGATTGCGCAGAGGGATAAAATTGTCAAAAAGAAATTTGTAGAACCAAATAGCCCTATTTCACCTATTACTGCATAAATATCCGTTAAAAACGGGATATTCGGGGTATTAACTGCACCTAGAATAGAGGGGAGTAGTATAATTAGTGCTATTCCTGAAATATAATAGCCACGATCTTTAATTTCATCCCATAAATCCTCGAAAAACTCGTACCAGTCCATTTTATTCTACCTCCTTCTTTTCACCAAATAATCCTTCAGGTTTAAGAATCATGACGAGAATGACTATTAGGAAAGGAATGGCTACTGAATAACTTGGATTGATTGAACTCACCAATATTTCGGAGTAACCTATGATGAAGGCGGCAATAATACTTCCTCCAAGGCTCCCCATTCCGCCGAGAGTTACAACTGCAATAGCCCAGATAAGAACTGGCCACCCCATAAAGGGATTCCATAGTGGTCTGGCGGAAAATGATGAGGTTAATACTGCAGCAAATCCTGCAAGGCCCATGCCTACTCCACTAACTAGAGCAGTTGTTTTTCTGATATTTACACCAACGAGTGCTGCCGCTTCTTCATCCTGTGACACCGCTCGTAATGCAATTCCAAATTTTGTTCTGTAAATGAAGATATAAAGAAGAATAACAGCGATTAAGGAAAATATAAGAGAAATTATCCTGATAGTAGGGATGGATATTCCCAAAAATGTTGTTATTCCTGTTTTGGGGACTATACCTGGGAAACTCCAATCAATAGATTGAAAACGTGTAAAATTATCCCCATTTTGGGGAAAATATACAATTTGTACGATACTTTGGAAGATTAATGCTAAAGCAAACGTAACAATCATCACTGAAATATGGGAGTGCCGAACTGTATCTAAGAGGTACCGATCAGATATCATTGCCACACAGGCAGTGAAAACGACAGATAATAGCATTAAAGAAAAGTAGATAGATGGAAAACCTATAATATAAAGGATGGGCATAGAAAGCGCATAAAAAAACGAACCTAGTGCTATTTCACGCTTCGGAAGTTCTAAATACCACCCAGTCAATCCAATGATTAACGCAGCTAAACCAACATAAAATCCTGCAACTAAATTTCCATCAATGGCAATAATACCCCCTCCAGAAATTATAGGGGCTACCAGAATAAATATAAATTCACGTATTGAAAAAATGGTATAGGTAAATACCAATAAAACGATGATGAGTACGATAGGTAATAGCGCTAATCCAAGGAACATAAGTCCATCGAAATCTGTTCGGAACTCAGGAACAATTTCCACAGTTTCTAATAAGAAAAATTGACAGTAAGCTCCTAAAACAAAATATCCTCCCAAAGATAATTTTAATTGTTTCGCAACACCGTAAATAAGCGAAAACCCAATAGCAAGCAAGGCATATAATGAACCTGTTTGAATTGCAAAAATATTAAGTTTAATTCCTGATTCTAAATCTAAGAGTATACCAATACCAGAATCGGTATTTTGGAAGATAAAGGGAAAAGAAACACAAAAGATGAAAAAGCCTAGTAATCCTAAGATGATCCATTTTTCTTTCTGCCATATGTCTGGGGGAATAACTTTGTCAAGAAAACTCATAGAAAATCTCCGTTTTATTAGATTAGGGGTAAAGGTAATAGAAAGAGGGAATTTAAAAAAATTTTGAGTACTCAAAAAAAAAAGAGGAGGGGGAGTTAGAATTTCTTCCGTTTCCTCGTGCGGACCACTGTTGCAAGCATACCAAGTACAAACAAAATCAGGGCTAGTTCAAACCCTGGAGCTTGTTTGGGGGAATAACCATGTTCACCATGATTAATCGGCCACTCTAAGGCTGATGCACCTGTTGCAAAAGCGACTGCATCATCCGTTATCGATGCAGTAGCTCCCCAGACAGTCTTTACAGTACCATTCTGCTGCCATTGAGTGAAGTATGTTGTGGGAAACGGTTTGTTTCTAAAACCGACAGTTGACTTTGTATACAAGTCATGGACAGTAATACTACCGTATGGTGTGCTTTCAGTTCCTGGTACTGGTGCAACAACTTTCGTTCCGTTTGGTAAGAAATCAGCTAATATTAACTGGGGCCCCGGTTCACTAGTGAACTTATATTGCCATGCTGCGCCAACCATATCTGTATCTGCTAATGCAGCTTGAATATCAGCTTTATCAAAAGAATCAGCTCTTTCGATAGCTTCTTTCAAGATATAAACTGCATCATAACTGAAAGTAGCGGTATAGGTTGGATCTTCACCCCACATCTCATCATATCCAGATTTGTACCCTAGGGTTTTTGCAGTGGGTGTTAGGTCTGGAGGATTGGGATGCATTGTGATTTCACCATACGCGCCGCCTTCTGTCTCTTCATAATATGTACTCGATTGAGCTTCTACATTAATACCAGCTAACATTTGTGACATGTTTTCATTAAACCATGCCTGTGTGACATGCTTTCCTACGGGAGCAGAGAAGATCGGCATTAGTGCATCGACATCAGCACCCACATTGGCTAGTGCGGCAGCTACTGCATCAAGACCTGCATCTTGACCTACAGTAATGTCAGCTGTAAACTCAACAGCTTTAGCAGTAACATTATAGAGTGGAAGATAAGTACCAAGATAGAATTGTACCAGTTTTGATAGGGGAGGAGTCCAAGCGACATCTTCACGTACAATTGTGACTTTATCAACACCCATGTTTAACAAACCAAAACCGTATAAATCAATAAGTCCAAAAGCAAGGAGACTTCCATTGGAGGGACCAACTCTCCAGTAATAGGGAGATATCAATTGCGCTGTTGAACCTACACCTAAGAAAGGAGTTCCAGTTGTGCCTAAGTTGGCTTGAATACCCCACATAACTTCTGTTCGGAATCCACCAACAATCGCCACAACTTCATCATCAACTGTCAATTTTGATAATGCTGTTAGGGCTTTATCAGTGTCAGGGAGACCTGTAGTCCCAGAATTGTCTTCAATGTAGACTTCAAAGTCATATGCAGTTCCGCCTACCATTACGCCGTCACCACTGTTGATCTCATCGACGGCTAATTCAATTCCTTTTCGCATGTCCTTACCAGGGGTAATTGATAAAGGGCCTAAACCCCCGATTTTAATAACATCTCTAGCCGTTTTGGCAGGCACCAAATCGACTGAGGTGGATAAGAACATGGCCAAAAGAATAGAAATTAA
>JAEOTC010000061.1 GCA_016840035.1 Candidatus Hodarchaeota archaeon
ACGCAGATTATGGATGATAAAAACAACACCTTCTGGGTAAGAACAGTAGCCCCTGATGATATTACAGTATTTAATAACACTGAACTACTTGAAAATACACATCTTTACCCAGCTATTCGGAGTACTCCAGTGTTAGAATTTCCTTACTTCTCTTTCTGGATGAACTAAAGTTCATCATGGGTCACAAACTAAGTCAGAGCTTATCAAAAGCGTCCATAGAAGTGGAATATTGTTCGAGATTGAATTATTGGTAGCCCTACGATTACTGATTATATTGAGTAAAATCTGGAAAAAAAATTAACGGTTTGTACTCGTTTTTCAGAAATTTTATACGATTGTTTATATCTCTATATTCTAATGAATCTTCTAGTAACAAACAGAGAGATTTGGTATGAAGTTTGTGAGCTGATTCAAAGGTCATCCACTGATTGTTGTAAAATAACATTTTTTGAAAGATCTTCTTTTTTACAAGGACCCCTCGTAACCATCTGACTAGTGAATCCCTGGGAACATAATAAGGCAGCCTATCATCGTCATATCGTTTCTGAAAAGACAAAGGAGTAATTTCACCGCTTACGATTACTTCACATAATGTTAAACGAGAGAGAATCCTCCCTACTTCTTCAAGATCCAGATGACCAGAACGCCCAGTTTTGTCTTTAGCAGTATGCACAAATAAAGGTATAGTTTCATACCCTAAACCTTGTTTCGCATTCCAGATACGTAATTGATTTCGTAACCTTCGATTAACACAATTTAATGCAGTATCAAATGGTGTATACCCTCCCATGAAATCCACACCTTTTTTCTCTTCTTTATTAACTCGTCGAGCAACACTACGACCGTAAGGACGTTGAATGAGTGGATTATTCTGATCTTGAATTGCCTGTATAAATTTACGAACTCCCTCAGCAAAAGGTCGTGAAAACCAGGCTTCTAAAGCAGATACTTGACGGAAAGATCTTAAGGATACATCTTGATAATAATTTTCTAATCTTGTTGGACATTTCAGAAGAATTTTGTTCATCCAGTAATAATATCGATTAGCTAACCAATTTTGATTATTTAAACGAGCAATTTCCGTCAGACAATAGGTCGCGTTCATTAGTGAAATCATCAAACTTCGGACATGAAGCTGTTGGAGCGCTTCACGAACTCCTGGAAGTTCCATCGTTTCTTTGATTGCCTGTGTAGGTTCTTGTAACACTCCTTTTGTTGACGAATGAATAACATCAACTCCCCAAGATTTAAAGATTTTATTTAAACGCGGTTTCCCCACGTTATAGACTGTTCGGAGCTTATTAAGAGGGTAGGTGTCCATTTCTTTTATTCGCGGTCGTTTGATTTGAAGAATGGGAATTGTATTATTAAGTAGTGTTGCTTTATCCTCTCTTGCTAAATTAGCGTTGTCTGGACGATAATTAAATTTTAGATGTAGATTATCATCAGCCAATGTTTGAAGCATAAAATTCCATTTTTCGGTGTCAACAAAGGTTAGTTTATCAGTAGAGTGAATAATTTTATTAATCAGTAGTTGTTTTTGGCTCTGGTCGTAATAAACGTAATCATTCTCGTGGATGTAAAGGTAACCATTTTTATTTTCTGAAAAACGCTTAATTTTCTCAATTTGAGACCGAAAAAGTTGTTTCGGTTTTAGTACTGGTTCTTCTACTTTGGTAAAATCATGTTTTGTCATTGCTTCAATCAGTAGTTCGTGGAGTCCATGTTCTAGAAAAATTCCTTGCTGCTCAATATTTTGATATTGAAAGACGTTATTTCTCGTCATTTCTGGGGAAATATATGAGTAATTAGCACCACACTCACAGGTAACAGATGAGTCAAAAGCAGGCACTTTCTCTAAGGATTCATGACAAAATATACAAGCAATTCTATCTCCTCTAACTGCTGATAACTGGATTGAAAAACCTCCTTTCAACTCTAAAAAGGAGCATGCTACTTTTGTAGAGAATATTGGCTTAATTCGATCATTGTAGAGTGATTTTAAATTGTCAGGAATGGTGATATGCCCAAACGAGACTAAGTATTCAAGTCTTTTAAAAAATAAACAATCAATCTTAGTATGGGAACTATAATGGTTACAACACACACAGGAAAAGTTGATATTTTTTCTTTGTTCACCTTGAGATCGATCTATCAGATTACTAGTGATATTGAATACTAATACACGTCGTTTCTTATTCGGATATACCTTGATATACTCCAACATCAAATGCTTACGAATGAAGGTAACTAACTCTAGTGGTTTTATCCCAACCTTGTCGAATTGCTTTAGAGATTCAGTTTTAATAAGAAATATTTTATCTCGATTCGTGATTTGTTTTTTAAATATCCAAGTAATAGCTCGTGTATATTGAGAATCATGTACTGCTTTAACAGCATCAACCTTTTTTTCATTGTCCCTGAATGTGACTTTTGCTTCTCTTGCATGAACTAAAATATCGAAAAATGGAGGATCATAATTTTTTGTTGCATTCTTATCGGTAATTGAAACATACGTTGTTATCCAATCATATATTTCAGTCAATACCTTCAACAGGACTAACCCCCTCTCCCTATGAGGTTTTTTTGGTAAGATGAACGGTTCTTTCGTTGGTTGATGAATAGGGATACCTCTTCTTTTCATCATTTGTTTAGGTCTTGATTCAAGCTGTAGGTAAAGCTGATTTAGATGATCCTTGAGTAAGGGTCGAATAGATGTTTTTAAATAATCACGGTCTAAATACCAGTCAAATGCTTGACAAAGGACATCTTGAAAGGTTTGAAGTTTCCATCCAGAGTACTGATCTCTTAGGATAGAAATGTACCACTTACTACAAGATATTAGTAAGAGTTCAAAGTCTTTAATACCAATTTTTGATGTCTGATATCTATCAAAAATAAATTTATGCTTATTATGGTATAATTGAAGATAATCCAAGATTTTCAGGTTGTATGCAAGAAGAAAGGTGCCAAGAATTGATCTTTGATAATATTTACGTTTAAGAAGCCCAGCCAATCGTAATAACAATATTACTTTTTTAATAAAATCCAGATTTACTGCTGAATCAAAATAGTCGATCCATAATTTCCGGAGATGGTGAAAGAATTCTTCTTTTGATTGACTTAATCGACTGGAATTCAAGATTGAATGGAGAAATGATTCAATATTTTGGTCTGACTGGAACAATGAAGCAAGAAATGACCTAGAGATCTCAGTTTCCAACTGAACTGTCAATCTAATCACTTGTTTTGTACAGTAATTATATTTAATCGGTTATTTTGTATGTTACACTTGAATCAGGAGGATTAGCACTGAATTATTGTTAGACTACAGTGATAAGTTCTGTATTCGAAAACAGCAGTAGAACCTTTCAATAGCCAAACAGACAATAATCCAGCGCTTTTTGATGCTTTAAAGACTTATAAAGGAATAAATGTGTATAATTATTTAGTATTCATTCATTACGGAGTTATATATAATGGATTCAAAATTTAATAAAAATTTTTCTACTCATTCTATTCGTACTACATGTCAAGAATTGCAACTTAGACAACTATTCTACCAAGAGAATATTTCTTTTGAATTTCAAAAGCAGTATTCTTTGCCTGATCGTCAATATGTTGTTGACTTTCTTCTCCCTCAACAAACCATTTTAGAGTGTTCTTTTACTAAGATGGACAAATATCATGTCGCGTTTCGCAATAAAGCGATTACTTTAGAAGCGAAAAGCTATCAATTGAAAAAATATTTTCCTGATCTGAATATTTGGGTACTTCTTGAGACACATCGCTCTATCTTAGAAATGTTTCATCGTACTCTAATCCAATTAATGCCATCAGTAGATCAGATCTTTTTTTCCCAAAATGAGCTAAGAGAGTTTCTCCATCTCTATCGCTTTTCATCTATGAAATCAGAGGAGGTGGTTCTATGAGGAATACTGATGAAAAAACAATTGATATGCAGAATTTCTCCTTTTATGAATACCAATTTCCATTATCTGAATGGATCCAAGGGTCTTATTCGTTAAAGGAAATGATCTCTATTGTTACGAAGAATCTAACAATTCTTCAACAATTATATGCCTGGGAAAATAAAGGATTCGTTTTTTCTAAACCCACACGAAGTCTCCGCAATACATTTGTGTTTTGGATCGATGAATCGCTTATTGAATCAGTTCGTGAATTTAGGAATATTCGTGGTGGACTTCCAGTATCAGATATGAAAGATAGCTTAGCTGATTCTTCAACCTACAAAGGAAAGAAAGTTTCTCCAAGACCCCGAAGAATTTTGCTAGATATCGGTTGTGATTCGCCTTCTCTAGTCAAACACTTAGAACAATTGGGACTAGAAGTTATCAGCTTATGGGAATATGTAGCTGATTTAATTCATCATGAAATTATTGATCAATGTCACGCTCAATACATTGACCTCTTAGTATCAACTAATGAACGGGTATTAATGCCAACAGAGGAATGGATTACTTATCTGATGCCCCATCGAACACGATTATTTACTGTTCCCAGGGATATTGTCTCCAATTATGAAAATCTGGCTATAGTGATTAAACAGAAAGCTTTCCAAAAACGGCGCTACAGTAAGTGGTCAGAAAAAAACAGTCAACAAAGAGTGTTAAAGAGAAGGGGGTAAATCAATAATGGCAAAGAGTACTTCAAAACGATCGAGTGGTAAAACTGAATCCCCGTTAAAGACCATTATTCCTGACCAAACAATTTCCATTCCACGCAAGATTCTAAAAGTAAAAGCATTTACTCCTATTTGTAAGCCACTAAATGGATCATTACCTAGTTCAAAAATCTCACACCTGTTAAAGCTATGGACTTTTGAATATCAGTATAAAAATGGAAAGGAAACAAAGACAAGCACTGCTACTGCTTATATGATAAAAGGTTTAAGAGGAGCATTACGACATCAAGTAATGACACATTGTAAAGAACGGGGATTAGAAGTATGCCACACAAGTGATAAAGAAACAGATCAAAAAGGGAATTCTCTTTTACCAGAAGGATTTCATCTACTAGGTAGCTGTACCGACAGTGATGAATGCATAGTGCATGCAGTATTTGGATCAAAGGGAAATTCAAGCAAAATCCGCGTTTCAGCTAAACCGATAGCGAATATTAGCCATAAGACATTCCAAGCACCAGTCAGCATTCAGAATGTACAAATAGCAACTGAAAAACGAGTAGCACTAACTTTTGAAGGAAAAGCAATACAGGACTTCGGTGAAAGGTACCTTGCAGGAGAGTTCGAGTTTGAAATTGATATAACAAAATGCACCCCTGAAGAAATGGGAATGATAATAGAAGCCACAATGTACATGCATAAACTAGGAGGGGGGTATAACGCAGGATATGCAGAACTACAAATAAAGGGGTTGGATTTAGTAAAATCTACAACAAACAGACAACCAAAAATTACTGATCAAAATAGCTTCACCATTGAAGAGGAGATCGACGAAGAAAAACTACCAGAAGAATTCACCAATGCACTCACAGCATGGAAGAAACATCTAAGAGAATACAAAGAAGTAAAATAAGGAGAAATAGGTACATGGGCAGTCAGGAATGTAGATTAGTGGTAAGAGGACAATTATTAACTCCAATGATAACTAAAAAGATAAAATTCACACTTCTTGGGTGTAAAGCCACAATCATTAATCCACGAAGGCGTTACTACCTAAAAATTAACGCCTCAAAACCCATGTATCCATATTCCTATATCAGTTATCTGGGAAAAATCGAAATAAAAGTAAAGAGTAGCTCATTAACGGTTCTGAATCAAAAGTGTAAATTATTACTTCAAAAAACACATATAGGAAGATATCAAAGCGAAGGATTAGGAGAAATTAAATGGAAGGGAGGATATATTGATAATTATGTTACAAAATCAGAAAAACATGTAAAAGAACGAAAATTACGTATTAGAAAAGGACTCCCATTAAAATTAACCTTAGAACAACAAAAGCTGCTGAAATACGCATTACTCCACGATTTCTTCCACACACCCAGACATCAGTCAAAAATCTACCAGGAACCACAAATAAAAGACCAACAACTGGTAGAGAAAATAAAAAAACATCATGAGAAGACGACCAATCCAATGATTAAACAATTTCAATACTACGACAGACTAGCAGCTAGTATAACACGAAAAATACGATCACCAATAATAAGTAGATATAACTGGCAAGCAAAGAAGAGCAGAAGAAGAATTAATTTCACAAAACTAGCAAAAGAAATACAGGAGGTGGCAGAAACAAATATATGGAATTTATACAGATATATGTATGAAAGCAAGGAACTAAGATTGGTAAATGAATCAATGACTTATGGACATACAACACTACGAAATCACTTATTAGTAATAGCAAATTTGATAGTGCAGGACTTTGGAAACGAAAGTAGACAAAAGAACAAGCACAAAAAAAGCAGATAATGGCCGTTAACCGCTTGAATGAAAGTAATAGGGCTGGAAAGCGGAGTAGAGGATTATTTGTGGAAAACCTAGAAACGATTATAGATCTTCGTACGTTTCGTCAATCTCAGTGGGTTCCTCATCTTCTTCACTTGCCATCTCTTCCATGGCGGCTTTAACTTTCAAAACATACTCTGAATAGCGCTCTAGTAAACGTTCAACGTCATCATCTGATAAACGCTCTCTTGTCACAGCTTTGACATCAGTAGCTGTTTTGGGATTAAGATTAACAAGTTGGACAGCTAGTAATCTTGTCAATTCAAAATCAGATTGTAACATTTCTAAGACTTCTTCAGAGTAGGCAGCATTTTTTGAAAGTTTCTCTGCATGCTGAGCTGTTACACGTTGAACATAGTTTATCCCCGACTCCTCTCTCATCTGAAGATATTCGTAAACTTGCCCTAATGGTATTGGCTTTTCTTCCTTGACCTTACGTACCAACTTTTAAGATCTCCAAAAACAATTTTCCTATTCTCTCAAGATCACTACTGGGCCTTCAAGTGCTCTGGACGTGTTATGATTTTTTTGTAGCTGTTTCCATCTGTAACACGTACAACATAAGCTTGACCGCGTTTTTCTAAAACGACTCCCGTTTTACCATGAAATCGCCTATGTGGACGACTTTTTTGGACGCTAGGTTCAATGACAATATTAACCTTTGAATTTATCTCATATTCTGCTAAAGAGCGAGATAATGATGGTAAACCTCTTTTTCGTGGGTGTTTCGAAAAGATTCTGCGTGTGCGAAAGTTAGTACCCTTTGATTTTCTGACCATCTTGGTATGCCCCAAATTTTCCGAGCATTCCTATGCAATCAACTTACATTGAAGTACTCTTACAGGCTTTAAAGACAAATGGAAGGTGTTTAATTAGACTATTTTTGACTTTCTAATATTACTGGAATTAACGTAATTATAAATTATGAGTGCCTAAGATCCTACAAACGGAAAGTCAATCTGAATTTTAGAAATAAATTAGAAATGTTGCCCAGAATATTCTACTAAAGTAGCTTTAATTGAATCTTGTGTCGGTTCTACATTTCAGAATTAAATCTGGTCTGTGGACTTAAATACTTCAATTACGTCCAATTCTTTAACTTTTGCTGAGATTCCAAGTTTTTCGGAGAAACTTGGTTGTGTACGACCCTGATCTCCACTAATTAATTCTTTTACATATAACCCTCCCTCACATACGATATGTACGGTGATTTCGTTTTTAGTTACATTTTCAATTTTGAAAGAAGAAATTTTACGTGTTCTGATTTTATCTGCTCTTCTATGGGCTACTCTATGTGGGGTACGTTGTTGGATGAGTATACCTGAAAGTTCTGTGGAAATTTCCTCTAGAAATGACTGATCATCGGGTAATGATGCTTCTAAGGTCACAATTGCTCTATATGCTTTTGCGTTTCTACTTGAACGAGTTTTTATTTCCCGTACCTTAGATCTGTTTGTTAATCCGTCAATTGTGACCTCTACTTTTCCATTTGAGGTGTCAGATATCTGTTTGATAATTTTTCCAAAGTCCAGATTCCTAATCTTTGGTTCGGAAATTTCAATAACAAATGGTCTCCCTGTACCTAACATTCGAGCATCAATATCTTCTCTTCCTGAACCATGAAATTTACTAGAGATACCTTTAGCTGCTTCAAAGAATGGTGTGGTAGTATACTCTTCAACGGATTCTTGATACATCTTACCTGTATAATTGCAATGATTGCATCCTACTCCTCGACACTTACGACAGAACCATTTAGACTGAGGAATACCTCGTTCCAATTTTTTATATCTTCCTAATATGAAAAGTGGATTACTCTTAATATCTACCTCATTATGAATCAGATCAAAGGTAAAAACGATATCAGGAGCCTTGAAATCAACCTCTGCTTCAGGTAAAAGAGTTGAAAGAATCTTCCCAAGTTCACGGTTGAAATCAGATTTAATAGATTCTCCATATTCAATGTTAAAGGTACTACGAATAATATCTTCATTATCAATGATGTTGGGGGGAAAAATTGAGCCAACTAAAAACGTAGAAAACTCATACTCGCTTACAAGATCTCTCGCTTCTTTAGCTAAACTCTCAAGAACTGGAACTGAAAGGAAATCCTGACAAATCGTACATGATAGTGTACTTGGCTCAGCTTCCGAGAAATATCGTTGTATTGATTTACTACCAATTATGAAATCCTTTGACATTAATGATGAAATGTTATTTATGCCATCTTTCACTTGGCGATGTTTAATCTCCCATTCCATGGTTAGAAAAATCTTTAGGGCCAATCCACGCTCCCTATTAGACAGACCAGTTAATAAATTGCCAAACTGTCTTCCTAAGCATGAATTACATGTATGATTGCTTTCAGCAAAAGGTACTACAGTATTAAAAAGATATGATTCCATTTTAAATGTCCTTCTTCCTATTCCAAGGAAATCCATTTTCCGTGCAATTTCCTCTAGTACAAAGGTTTGAAAAGCTATTTGTGGAGGCTTTTCAGCAATTCAAGCCTGAGAAGAAAGGGCAATTATTTGTTTCGAGTTTCTTCTCAAGCTTTCAAAGAATATATTTCCTCTATTCATTTACATCTGAATTGAGTTCCAAGCTTCAAAGGTGGGTACCAAATCTGAAAAGAATATTTTTGATAACATCCAATACAGTGGATACTTCTAAATCCCTTTCTATTAATTCTTTAACTAGCTTTGGTCGCTTAGATGTAATTTGTAGGTGTATATCAGCGGCATTTTTTCTTTCCAATGATTTTCGGAAAAATGTTGATATCTATATTTTTTTCACAATCAATAAAAGGATTTTACACATGGATGGGTCGGTGGTAAGAGGTATTAATCCAGATGAGAGAGCTATCGCTGGAATTTTGAAACGGGTATTCCAAGGATTGCCAGTTTCAGGGATAAGCTTCTATAATGGAGAATTAAAGGATTTAATTTCAAAATATCAACCTGTCATACTTGATGTCCATGGAGAGGTAAATCAAGAATTTATCCGTGCTAGTCACTCCTTTATTATAGGTGATCAAGTTGGGTATCCAAAGGAATTCGAAGAAGTATTTTCTGTGTTAAAAAAGATATCTTTAGGTATTAACGAGTATTTGAGTTCCCAGACTATATCGATTGTAAATTATATTCTTGATCAAGTCTAATTCGATATAATGGGGGTACTATCGCTACTACCAGGGAGGAAGTCATTATTAAAGCACAGGTGGATGATGAAATAAATCAAAATGTTGGATCATCTCCATCGAACTGAACTCAAAACCAAAAATATTAACCAAAAAAATTATTTGAGATATTCGTATCGGTCGAAAATTAGAGGTAGACAAGTTGCTAGATTCACTAGGATCGTCATTGCGTAAAACAATAATGAAAATAAGAGGAGCCCCTATTGTCGATGAAAAATTAATCAATGAATTAATGAACGATTTAGAAAATGCATTACTTGGGGCGGATGTGAATTTAGACTTAGTTTTAAACATGTGTGATGCAGTACGAGAGAAAGCATTGAAGGATAATATCCCTCCAGCTTTAAGCCGTCGTGATTACACATTAAAGGTTATTTATGACGAATTAACCGTTCTCTTAGGGAAAAAACATAACCCATTGCGATTAAATCCTAATGAGAAATCGATATTACTACTTATAGGAATTCAAGGCTCTGGAAAGACAACAGTAATAGGAAAACTTGCGAATTATTATCAAAAACGTGGGTTTAAAATCGGAGCTATCGGTGGAGATACATTCCGGCCAGGTGCTCTTGCCCAGCTTCAACAAAATCTTGCACCAATTGATGTAGAAGTTTATGGCAACGAAAAAGAGAAAAAAGCCACAAATGTCATTAAAAAGGGATTAAAATACTTTGATGAAAAGAAGAACATTAATCTTATTTTAATCGATACTACAGGGCGGCATAAAGAAGAAAAAGCTTTATTAAAGGAAATGCAATCTATAGCTAAGGTTGCCAAACCAACTGAAATAATTCTCGTTGTTGATGCAACAATTGGACAGCAAGCTCAAGCTCAAGCAGATGCATTTAATCGTACAACCCCTCTAGGATCGATTATACTAACAAAACTAGATGGATCGGCAAAAGGTGGTGGTGCAGTCTCTGCTGTATCTGTTACAGGAGCGGTAATTCGTTTTTACGGGGATGGTGAAAGAATTCAGGATCTAGAAGAATTTAACCCAACAAGATTTGTCGGTTCTCTCTTAGGAATGGGCGATTTAGAGGGGTTGGTAACAAGGGTAAATGAGGCATTTGATGAAGAGGATACAGCAGAAATTCGAGATGCGTTTAAGCGAGGTAAAATCACTCTAAGACATTTTCAGAAGCAAATGGAAACGGCAAACAAACAATCTTCAATAGGAAAGTTGGTTTCAAAAATACCTGGGGTTAGTGGTATGATGGGCCAACAGACAGATCTAGAAGAGGAGAGTAGAATAGGTATGAAACGATTTCTCGCAATTTGTGGGTCAATGACCGAAGAAGAACTTGATGATGCTCGAATAATTAAAGGAAAGCGAATACAACGTATCGCTCGAGGTTCAGGCACTTCACCACAAGAAGTA
>JAEOTC010000062.1 GCA_016840035.1 Candidatus Hodarchaeota archaeon
ACCTGTCAACGACATTATTGGTACAAGATTTGAGAAGAACATTCATCCCGAATCGATGGAGGAGGTGGTTCAAAGGTATAAAGACCGAATGCGTGGAATCGATGTTCCCTCAATATATGAAACATCTATAGTCATGGTAAATGGAGAGAGGCTCGAAGTCGAACTAAACGCTGGTCTGATCAATTATCAAAATCGTCCGGCTGATCTCATTTTCGTTCGTGATATTTCTGAGAGAAAACGGATCAGTAAAGAGCTAGAGGAAAGTGAAGAAAGGTTCAGAACTTTAATTACAACGATGGGAGAAGGAGTTTGGGTAACGGACAGTAGAGATAGGACTATTTTTGTGAATAAGGCATTAGAAGCAATGTTGGGATATACGGAGGAGGAATTAATGGGTAGATTAGTGACAGATTTTCTCTCTCCTGATTCGTGGAGAAACTTCGAAGAAGTGGTCAAATCTCGCCTTGAAAAGAAATCTCTTTCCTCAACCTACGATATGACATGGATCAAGAAAGACGGATCATCATTAATAACTAGAATTTCTGGAACTGTTTTATTGGATGAAAATGAGAAGATGATCGGCTCTTTTGGTGTGTTTACCGATATTACTATTCAAAAAGCAATTGAACAATCATTACAGGAATCTGAGGAGCAGTACAGAAATCTTGTAGAACGAGCAAATGATGGGATAGCAATCGTCCAGGATAGTAAAATTGCCTATGTAAATCCAAGTCTATCACAGATTAGTGGATATTCGATTCCTGAATTAATTGGTAAGTATTTTGTGAATTTTCTTCATGCTGATGTGATACCTGAAGTTGAAGACATATATCGTCGCCGTATGGCTGGTGAAGATGTCCCAAATATTTATGATTCTCTTATTCGCAAAAAAGACGGGTCAAAAGTAGAAGTCGAGTTTAATGTGGGAATTACTACACATCAAGGTACTCCCGCTGAGTTAGTATTTATCCGTGATGTTTCAGATCGAAAACGGGCTGAAAAGCTCCTATCACAGGTGAAATTAGAAGAGGAACGTTATCACGCAATGCTGTCCCATTTTGTCAATAATGATCTTCAAAAGATTGTAAATAATCTAGATTTAATTCGACTGGAATTAAAACACAAAGGGAATACTGATCCAGAAAACATCCAAGAGATTATAAGTATTGCAGATCAGTCGTCAAGGACAATTGAGACTGTGAATAAAATTTTTGACGTGCTTCAATCACCTGTTAAAGAATTTAAGTCTGTCTATAGCATTTTAGATGTGATAAACGATATTCTTCAGGAAAATCCGGGATTTAAGGGCCAAGTATCTGTGAATAAACCAAGTCTTGATCGACTACTATTATGTGATCAATTTCTTAAAACAGCTTTAATTGAGATTTTACAGTTCATTCAGACTTCCTGTGAAGGAGAAAATGCAAAGACGGTACCTATCAAAATGGAGGGTGGATTACTGGCTGCTTATTACCGCATAGTCATTAAAGATACTTACTCTCCTCCTATTTCTGAAGAAGTAAGTTATCGTCTTTCAAGTAAGATTACTGACAATTGGGAGTATCAAGGACACTACATAGGATTATCATTATGTTCAGTTATTATGCAACACTATGGGGGGACACTAAAAATTCTACCCCTAGTGAAAGAAGGAAATGAATTTCAATTACTCTTCCCCTCAATACTTGTTTCATCAAAAGAATAAGAAAAAGAAAAAAAAATACGGAAAGTCCGTATTCAAAGTATATTCTAGATTACGCCTTGAGCCATCATAGCCCGTGCAACTTTCAGGAATCCTGCGACATTAGCGCCTACTACTAAGTTTCCTGGTGCACCATATTTATCCGCTGCATCACGAGAAGCTTTGAAAATATTCACCATGATTCCATGAAGACGTTGGTCAACTTCATCTCTTGTCCAGGCAAGACGAAGGCTATTTTGAGACATCTCAAGACCAGAAGTTGCAACTCCACCTGCATTCGCAGCTTTAGCAGGTCCAAATGATACACCAGCCTCTAAGAATATATCAATGGCTTCTAAGGTTGAAGGCATGTTTGCACCCTCACCAACGGCAATGCAACCGTTATCCACTAATTTCTGGGCATCATTTTTGTCGATTTCATTTTGTGTTGCAGAAGGCATTGCAATGTCACATTTCACTTCCCAAGGTCGTTTTCCAGGAAAGTAATCAACATTGAATTTCTCAGCATATTCTTTTATGCGGCCTCGACGATTTTGCTTGAGATCCATAAAGAAATCAAATCGTTCACCTGAAATACCATTAGGATCATAAATAGAACCACTAGAATCAGAGAGAGTGACACATTTTCCACCTAGTTGGTTTATTTTCTCAACAGTGTATTGAGCCACATTACCAGAGCCAGAGACGGCTACCATCTTATCTTTGAAGTCGGTACCCCGAGCTTTAAGCATTTCTTGAACGAAATAAGTGCAACCATATCCAGTCGCTTCAGGTCGAATGAGAGAACCACCCCAATCTAGTCCTTTACCAGTAAGCACACCTGTGAAATCGTTTCGAATCTTGCGATATTGGCCAAACAAGAAACCAATTTCACGGCCTCCTACTCCTATGTCACCTGCGGGGACATCAGTATCAGGCCCAATGTGTCTGAATAATTCCTGCATAAAGGATTGACAGAATCGCATCACTTCATTATCTGATTTACCTTTTGGATCAAAATCGCTTCCTCCTTTTCCTCCACCCATAGCAAGTCCTGTAAGCGAGTTTTTGAATACCTGCTCAAACCCTAAGAATTTAATTATGCCTAGGTAAACACTGGGATGAAAACGTAAACCACCTTTATAGGGCCCTATTGCATTATTAAATTGTACTCGAAATCCACGGTTAACATGGATTTCACCATTATCATCTACCCAAGGAACTCGGAACATGAATTGCCGTTCAGGTTCGATGATACGTTCAAGGATTTTGAATTTCTTGAATTCTGGGTGCTTGTCAATGGCAGGAACCAAAGAATCAAGAACTTCTTTTACCGCTTGGTGGAATTCTTTCTCACCAGGGTTTTTTAACACAACTTTATCATATATACTATCAATGTATGACATGGTAATGACCACTTTATTGATATCCCATTAGAATATTTGTTTTCATATTGATTCGGGAGAGATGAACCTTTTTCAAGTTTCAATTGTGGAAACCTGTTGTAATTGCCGGAGGAAGAAGATGATTTAAACAATTTTTTACTTTCTCAGTCTTTTCTGAGAAGTCTCCTAATGCGATTTCATTCACTCTAGGGAGATTTTTCTTCTAGAACTTTGATTAAATGGCTAGAATCTACTTATGGTTCTAATTACAATAAAGTTGAGTTTAATATTATGCGAAAGACAGGGAAAGTTTAATTTAAGTGAAAAAACAAGAACGCAACTAGATTGCGATGACAATACCATCTCCGAACCATTCAAAGATTGAAGAGATAAAATTCGATTATAAACCGAAATATCAAATTTTCCATGAGTTAATGATTAATCGGATTAATAAAGTTCTCCTCGTCTCAAGTTATTATGATAATTTTATACTTGAGGAAGACGGAAGGCTTTCTGATCAAATTTTCGAAGAATTTCACAATTTAAATCTCCGAACTCTCCCTGTGATTACACGTGTGGCAACCGCAAGTGAAGCATTAAGCCTTCTTCGAGAACATACTTTTGACCTTGTTATCACTATGCGACGATTGGGGGATATTGATCCTTTCTCATTTGGTACACAGGTAAAAGCAATACAGAAAATACCTGTCGTGCTTTTATTAAACAACCCTGCTGATGTTCCGTATCTCCCAGATATCACATCAGGTGAAGGAATCGATAAGATATTTCTATGGAATGGTGACTCTACAGTCTTTGTAGCTATCATTAAACATCTTGAAGATAAATTGAATGTTGAGCATGATACGCGTGTAGGACTGGTTCGAGTAATAATTGTTATTGAAGATTCAATCCGTTATTATTCCGTGTTTCTTCCTATTATCTACAGTGAAATCATGAAACAAACACATCGTTTAATTTCTGAAGGAGTGAATGATTACCACCACCTCTTGCAGATGCGAACCAGACCTAAGATCTTATTGGCTTCGAATTATGAAGAAGGTATGCAGTATTATACAGAATATCGGAAATCAGTGATTGGGATAATTTCTGATGTTCGTTTCTCTCGTGAGGGAGTTTTAGATGAATCAGCAGGGTTAAAATTTATCAAATACATCAAAGAAGATAATCCCACATTACCAGTAGCTTTACAATCAAGTAATGAGAAAAATCGTATACGTGCTGAAAAATTAGGAGTGTTTTTTATTAACAAATTCTCTAGGAAATTATTGAAGACACTTCGTGGATTTATGCTTAACTATCTTGGTTTTGGTGATTTTAAATTTAAACTAAATGATGGAACAGAAGTTAGTAGAGCAAAAAATATACTAGAGCTTGAACGAGGTATTGCAACTGTGCCTGAGGAATCACTGATTTACCATGGTTCGCATGACCACTTTTCTGGTTGGTTAATGAATCGTGGAGAATTTGATATTGCCCAGAGAATTAAACCAAGGAAAGTATCTGAGTTCACACAACCTGAAGATTTACGCAACTTTCTACTTTCAGCTGTTAATTCTATAGTGGAAGAAAAGACTGGAGGAGTTATCAATGACTTTTCCAGAGATACTTATCATTCCTCAATTCGTTTTACTCGTCTTAGACCGGGTTCTTTAGGGGGGAAGGGACGGGGGATTGCATTTCTACAATTTTTGTTGAATTCGTTTCTCTTGGCAGATGAATTATCAGAACAGGTATCTATCCGTATTCCAAAAACTGTGGTCATAGGGACAGATGAGTGGGATCGTTTTATGGATGATAACGAAGAACTACATGAAATTGCGTTATCTGATACTTCTGACGCTGAAATTAGAAAAAGATTCACTAAAGTGAAACTAGATAAAAAACTTGTTTCTGATCTTCGTCACATCCTTAAAACACTTACCGGTCCACTCTCAGTGCGCTCTTCCAGCTTAATGGAGGATTCCCAGTTTCAACCTTTCGCTGGAGTATTCGAAACTTTCTTTTTAAGTAATAACCAAGATTTAAAAACACGTGTTGAATTACTTTGCACCGCCATCAAGTTAGTATTTGCTTCTTCTTTCTTGGAACAGGCAAAAAGCTATGCAGAGTCAACAGGTCAATCCATAGAGGAGTCTAAGATGGCTGTGGTAATTCAACAGGTAGTTGGTAGAAAAAGACCAAACAATTTGTCCTATCCTTGTTTTTCTGGAGTAGCTACATCATATAACTATTATCCAGTCTCATACATGAAACCTGATGACCGAATTGTATTTTTAGCCGCTGGATTAGGAAAAACTATTGTAGATGGTGGATTAACCTATAGATATTGTCCAAAATTTCCTGAACTCAGCTTTTATTCTACCCAAGATCAGACGTTCGTAAATAGCCAAAAAGACTTTTTTGCCATAGATTTAGGTTCCAAATCAAAATCTTTCGAAAGAGGGGAAGACTCCTTCCTTATAAATTCAAGTATATTTGATTTAGACCCTATAACTCTAGATCGGATTGCTGATACGTATGATCATAATGATCAAATCATTAGGCCAGGATATAGTGGTGAAGGCGCACCAGTTATTAGTTTTAGCAGACAGTTAAAATATGGTGGATTTCCATTTGCCAAACTGTTATCCAAGATTCTTCTATTGGGGGAGCAAACAATGGGAAGTTCGGTTGAGATAGAATTTGCGGGAAATTTTCAATTAGATCCCAAGAAGAAGACAACATTCTACCTATTACAGATTCGTCCTTATACACAATATGAGGCTATTCTAGAGGAAGAAAAAGAAACTGCTCCAAAGGATCAAGTATTAATACGATCAGGTCTTGCCTCTGGTAATAGCATTCTAAAAAACATTCATGATGTAGTTTATATTAAACCCGAGACGTTTGATAAGTTGAAAACTCCAGAGATGGTTCTAGAAATTGGAGAGATAAATAAACGATTGAAGAAAAAGGACACCCCTTATATTTTGATCGGATTTGGGAGATGGGGAACATTTGATTCATCTTTAGGTATTCCAGTGAAATGGCACCATATTTCAGGTGCTCACGTCATCATTGAAGCTGGATTAAAGGATTTTCAGGTAGAACATTCTCAAGGGAGTCATTTCTTTCAAAATATTACCACAGCTAATATAGGCTATCTGTTTATTAATTATAAGTCCGAAGATGATATCATAGATTGGGAGTGGCTTTCAAAACAAGAAGAAATAGAAGATATGATTTATTCCAAACATATCCGAGTACAAAATCCCTTTTATGTGAGAGTAGATGGGCGTAAACGTAAAGGGTTCATCCTTAAACCAGACGATTGATTAGTATTCCCTTTTTACTTGAATAATATTACTCTATGAAGGGGTTCTTCTGTTTGTTTAGTACAGATATTTCCGAAATTGAAAAAAAATTAAAGACATGGAAAAATGTTAAATTTTATTTTCCCTATAAAGAATTAACAGGCATTCCAAAGTGGCAGACAGTGGTATTGACATGTATGGATTGTCGAATTATTTCCAACGTGTTTGGGGTTGATGATCCAGGAGAATTAACAATTATACGTAATGCTGGAGCATTATTAACCCCAGATAGTCTTCGTTCTCTCCTGATAGCAATATATGAGCTTCAAGTGCGTAATATTATAGTGTGTGGTCATACTAACTGTGGAGGACAGATGACAAAGGAACGAATGAATATAACAATACAGAAAATTTCAGAACGGACAAATAATCCTCCTGAAAACATTTTCCAAATCCTTGGAGCACGAGATTCAAGCCAAGTATTTTTAGGATTTAACGATGTCTCCCAACAGGTAACAAAGACTATCTCTTCAATCAAAAATCACCCTCTTATCTCACCACTGAATATAGCTGTAAGTGGGTGGGTTTATGAAACTGAAAATGGGGAATTCATTAAGATCTGTTAATTTTGGTCCAAAATTCGATGTATAATACTTTTTCTTTTTTCCCTACTAGAGAATCTATGAATGATAATTTCAGAATTTGAGGTACATTATTCACAATTTTCTGATGGTACTTCTGGATAATAGATTCAATTTCTTGGTGGTTTTCGATTTTTATTATACAAATCACACGAGCAGGATTTTCATTGGATCTAGCTAGATGTAACAACGATATAATTTTATCCAAGAGGAATAAGGGATCAATTGTGAGATCTATTGTTACTAAATTGAAATTCTGTTTTGATAATTCAGGGAGTGAATCAAAAACATCATTGATATGGTAAGAAAAATTCGATTTTTCTCTCTTTAACAATTCGAGATAAGGCTCGAACTGGGGAGATATTTCGATAGCATATAAATTTTTAATATTCTGTTCAAGGAGAAACTCACAAAATCCCCCTGCACTAGCACCTATGTCTAAAACGTGATCATTAGGAAAAAATTGAATATCGGCTTGATTCACTAGAAATTTTAGTTTCTGATATCCGAGAGGAAGATCATATTCTGCTAATTTGTTTTCATTCAGAATTATTTCGTCATTATTCTTTACGATGTAAGCAGGTTTATTACACTGTCTTTTATTAACCTGTACTCCGATTTTTCGGATAAAACGGTTTGCTTTTGTACGTGAAGATAGATACCCCATCTTCACTAACCATTCATCAACTCTCATTATCTTCATCAGTCAATCTTTCATGCTTACTTCGTCGCCAAAACTTTTTCCCTTGTTTGATTTTCTCACGAAAACGTTTTTCCTCACGTAAGATTCTTCGAACCCCTTTCCCTTTTCTAGGCATCTCTTCATATACCTCAATTTTCTTTTACAATAAGCGATAAGAGAGTGACGTTTTAATACCTTTTTTCTTTCAAATTTTTAGAAATTCAGATTAAATACTGATAATCAGCCATTTTCAATAATCTCTGTCTCTTTCAAATTTAAATTCTTCAGTATTGAATAATAATTGTATGGTTCCCTCCAAACAAAACACTCCAAGTGCGATGGAAAAATCGCCATCCAAGACTGAAAAATACCTAGAGCGAAAATATGGCAAAGAACCTAAAATTTCCTTAGAAGAATTGAAGCAAATTCGATGGAACTGGCACTAATTGCCTCAATTTTTCTTCTTATTTGAGAATTTTTTACTGTAACCAAGGTATTTAATAAATGCACCTTCTTATTGAAACTAAACGATCTTTTGAGTTTCGCAATTAATAACAACTTATTTATACCGAGACTTAGTTCTTTCAGTCTATAATTCGAGAGTGATTTTTTATGGCCAGAAAAGACTTGCTTAAACAGCTACTCATAGGTTTATTGAGTCTCATAATAGGTTTGGGATGTATCTACGTCGGTACCGAGGTTATGGATCCTGATATGTTAATTCTTATTATTATTGGAATTCTCTTATCAATCTTAGGAATCTTCTTCATATTATTATTTATTGCACCTGGAACCATGCTTAAGATATTAAGGCAACGCTAAAGACAAATTCAGGTTTGGGATCTAATTCCACCAGAATAGAGATCTAAGAGGGGTTTTTTTCTTAAATTTGAAGACCGAGTTATCAATTTCAAGATTTTTCTAATAATCACGTGAAAATTTTTCAGCGATCCATTTTTGAATATCCTCTGGTTCCTCCTCCTCTGTCATCTCATGTTTCCTCCAATATTCCATTTTCTCCGAGAAGTCCTCTGTGGAAATGATTTTTCCTTCTTCAATAGTCAATTCTATTACTGTTTGATACGAAGTTGGAGCCTGGAATCCCATGTGTACATATAACTCTTGAATGAAGTCTTTAGCAATCAATAATTTTCCAGAAAAATCACTGGTATATTCTAGGTTTTCATACAAATAGTCAAAGAAGTAATCCTTCCCATCAATTGGCGATTTTTCGTTAATAGGAACAGGCGTGTCTTTTATATTAATTAAAATTCCTTGCAATATAAGACGATCGTTAAGAACCTCATAGTAGAGGGTAAATCCTCTCCAACAAGCTGTACAGGAAGAATATGGGGTAATTCCCGCAGATATGGGATCAAACAACATATCACCTTTAATTCCCGCAATTACATACTCTTCATCATTATACTTTAGGGTATCCGACATTTGACCAGTCATATGAAGACGTTCCGTTTAGTATTAAGATCTCTTGCAGAAATGAGCGAATTCAGGAAGAGAACTATGCTAGGAGAAAGGATTCGTGTTTTAAAGATTCGTATTCTGGAAAACAAGATTTAAAAAGAGAAGAGAGTGAAAAACACTCAGATTAAAGTTGACGAGAGATCAAATCGATAAAAAAGTAAAATTTATTGGTGGGGTTACAATTGGAATCCTCTTTTTAGCAAGCCTTCTTGCAGGATATTTCTTCTTATCATTTAAACAGATTGGATATAATGAATTTGGTTTAAATCAAGATACAATAAGTCAAAGGATTGAAGAAAAGGTATATGAAAAAGGATTGTATCATGTTGGAATATTTCATCGATTCATAAAATTTCCAAAAACAGTTCAGAAAATTGAATTTTTTAATACCTTGGGAAGTTCAGGAGATCCATTAGGTCCATTAAATTCACGGACGCAAGATGGGTTATTGATACATATCCAGTTAGCATTTCACTATCGTCTTCAGAAGAATGATATCCTGAATTTATATGGTACATTCGGTTTAGACTATGAAGATCGGTTTGTAGGCCAAGCACGGACTACATTACGAGATGTAGTCAGTTTCTATTCAGCTATCGAGTTCTTTACTAATCGAACAATAATTGCGGAAACGATGGAGATTGACCTCAATACTGACTTACAGGATATGTATGTAGATGTTGTATTTTTTCAGATGCGTGAAATAGATCTCCCTGATGAGTTTGAAGAAGCCTTGAAACAAGTACAAATAGCCCAGCAGCAATATCAGATCGCTCTTTATGAACAGGAAGCAGCAATTGTACGTGCTCAAACAGCCATAATCGAAGCCCAAGCTCAAGCAAATATCACTGTTCTTACCGCTGAAGCCGATGCAGAAGCGTATCTTATCTCTATAGACGCACAAGCCCAAGCAGTAAATATTACTTTGACAGCCGAAAAACTTGCATATTATGCTATGGGACAGCAACTTAATTTAACTTCAAGCGAGCTTCTAGCTTTATTGTGGGTTATGGCCGTTCGAGATCACGATTCATCGCTCCTTATAATTGGTGCAGATACCCCAATTTTGATTGAAAACGAATTAAATACTACAAAAAGTCTTTAATTCTTCTTTCTTTTTTCCCAGATCACCTGGAGATTCAAGGGAATTTTTCAGCAAGTAGGGGGCTTTTTGCATTCAGGATCACAAATTTATTTTATCTAATTTCTGGGATGTTGAACTTTATATTCTGATGTGCATGTACAATATTTTAAATTGCATAGGTTGGTTTTCAGGTTCTTCGGTCAGAATATTTGAATAAGGATACGTAATTCATGACTAAATTTCTTCATTTCTTTGCCCCCTTAATCTCAAGGATACCTGAGGTTAACACCCCATCCAAAGAGCAATCTTTTGGTAAGAAACTCGGATTAACTCTAGCTGTTTTCCTGATTTTTAATTTACTCACACTTCTTCCAGTGGTTTATGAGGATCGTGATCCATATAGATTTTTTCGGACTTTCACAAGTTTTCCTCAATTTAATCTAGCGGTACTAGGGGTTCTCTCGATGATACTTGCAGGATTGACTTTGCTTTCATTCCAAGGACTAAAAATAATCAATATCGAATGGAATAATCAAGAAGATCGCTACCTCTACAATGGAACTCTAAAAGTTCTTAGTTTGATATTTACAGTTATCGGTGCCTTATTACTAATAATTACAGGATTTTTTGGTGAGTATCTCCTTCTTGGGGATATGGTTTCAATATTTATACAACTGGGATTTGCTGGAGTGCTAATTGTCTATCTTGATGAAACGCTTAAGAAAGGATGGGGCTTTGGCTCGGGTCTTTCTTTATTTATAGGAAGTGTTGCGCTTAGTGAGATTACAGCGGGATTATTCTCTGTCCAAAGGATAAATGAAGGATCACCTCGTACTATTTCATTTGAAGGACTTGTTCCTGCGTTCCTTAATTGGATCCATAAAGAAGGGTTGAATAATGCTTTTAATAAATTGTTTATAAGATATAGCACAAATTCTCTTGATTATTTGAAGCTACCTAACCTTTCTATTCTTTCATTGCTTCTCACAGTTCTCGTTGCCAGTCTAGTGATTATTCTTGAATTTAAACGTCCAAAAATTACATTTCATAACGAAATCCAAAGAGAATCTTACCTAACGCCCTTAATTCCTCTTCTCTTAGTCACCTTTGTGCTTATGATAATTCGATTTGCCTTGCAATTTACAATTTCTGTTTTTGGAATAAGAGGAGGGGCTTTCATAGGGATGTATGAATTTGATCCTCATTCGGGAAGGTACATTCTAACAGGAGGCCTCCTCTCTTTTCTGCTTCCCCCTCATTCAGTGATCATAGACATTCTAAAAAATCCTCTGATGACCTTAATAAGAGTATTAACTTTTTCCTACGTTTTTCTCTTTACATTTATGAAAATCACAAATGTCATGTTTAAACAAATGGGTTTTAAATCCACTAATGAAAACACGGTCCTTCTCAAAACTCGCTGGACAATTATTGCTGTTATCGCGGTTTGTGCGGAGATTTTCAACCCTTGGGGGATAGGATTTCTGATGGTTCCTTTAACACTAATTTTAATCGAGTATTATAGATTATTTGTTGAGAGCGAATCAGCTCTATTCGTAAATTTTGACATTAGTCTTGTGAGGCATAAGTACTCTCATACTTCCGATATCCCTTACATAAGAGGATTCCATTTTTGGATCATGGTAGGTCTAATTAGTATAGGGATGTTCTTACTCCGCTTCGTCTTATTTACCTCTGAGATTCGGAGAACCTTTTAATTTCGTTCTAGAGGGAAAAAAGTATCCTCCAGTTCTTAAACTCCCTTTTTTTCCTATTTGCATTGAATATCGACACATTGTCGTTAGTAATATTCTTATACTTATTTCTCCCAAGTATGAGATAATCATTATTGTGGATGGTATGCAATGAGAAAGCAATTGTTTGTTTTATTTAATTATAACAAAGGAATATTCACCCATATCCTACTAAATGTATTAGATTTAGCAGAAAAAGGCTATCAAGTGGGTGTAATCTTCGAGAGTGAGGCCTGCAAATTCATTACAGACTTTGAAGATAAAGGATACGATAAGTTTGAACAACTAAAAGAAAAAAACCTAGTTTACGCAGTATGCGAGGTATGTGCCAAGTCCATGAAAGCCCTCGAAAGTGCTCAACGACAGGGATTGCCAATAAATGGTAATTTGTCTGGTCATCCCCCATTACGAAATTGGATTAAGCTTGATTATGATGTGATGCTAATATAATGAATTGAGGAATAAAATTGAGGTAAAAGAAACTGAATTAAATCAAAAAGATTCATCTTGCTATCACCTTACGAAGCATGTAATTGAACTTAAGAGATGAAAGTTGTGACAGAATACGCTGATTTAGCAGATTTCGGGATGGAATACGCCCGTAACCAAGGGGCGGATTATTCGGAAGCCAGATTAATCGATGGGCAACGAGTTGCTTTTATTTTACAAAATGGTAATTTAATATCTGGATCGGAACTCCCTTGGAAGGGAATCGGATTCAGAGTGCTGTGTAACGGTGGATTATCATTTGTTTCTGTAGATAATCTTACTAAGAAAGCTATTAAGAGTGCTATTAATTCTAGTGTGAAAATGGCAAAGAATTCGAACCCTAAGGAAAAGATTGATTTTGGTGAACCAGTCTCTAATGTAGCAAAATGGGAAGTTCCTACAAAGGAGAATTTGAGGGATGTAACCAGCGAAACAATGATCAAAAAATTGCAGGAAATGGATCAAGTAGCCGAAGATGCGGGAATTAATACCCGTGCTTGTATTTTTGAATCTCAAAGTCTAACAAAATATTTAGTCACATCTGAAGGAACAAAAATTGAGTCTGATCTATCCCTACTAAAACTCTATGGAATTTTGACCGCTAAAGGTATTCTAGACTCCGAACAACGGTTTGTTGACCTCACTCGCAGCACAGGTTGGGAAGGAACGAAAACTTGGGTAGATGAATACGAGAATGAGTGTAAACGAATAGTCAAAGTTTCAGCTCAAGCAGATTATAAATTATCAGGAAAAGTCGATTTTGTTGTTGGGCCTGAAGTAGTGGGGATTATTTGCCATGAAAACGCAGGACATCCCTCAGAAGGAGATAGAATCATGGGAAGAGAAGGTGCTCAAGCAGGAGAGTCATTTTGGCGGGATTTAACCCTTGGAGAATCACGTGTGGGATCAAACCACGTTACCATTCTTGAAGATCCAACTATTCCAGGTACGGGAGGATATTATCTATATGATGATGAAGGTGTTAAAGCTCGTGAACGTGTTCTCATTAAAGAAGGTATAATCACAGAACCTCTCTTGAATCGTGAATTCGGAGTTAAGTTTGGGATGGGTTCTAATGGATCCTCCCGATCTTCAGATTTTAATCGTGAACCGATAATTCGAATGGCTAATACATACATGAAACCAGGTGATTTTCCCCTTGATGAATTAGTTGAAGATGTAAAACACGGAATCTACATGCTCTCCTTCACTGAATGGAATATTGATGATCGAAGATATCAATCGAAATATGTAGGGTTTGAATGTTATGAAATCAAGGATGGAGAGATTACTGACAAGATGGTCAGAAGGCCCGTAATGGAATTAACTTCTATTGGATTGTTTTCCTCCATTGATGGAGTTACTAAAGATCTCAAATTTGATTTCCCAGGAGTTTGTGGTAAATCAGACCCAGGACAAGGAGTTCCTGTTTATGCAGGTGGTGGATCGATTAGAATGCGAGGTATTAGACTAGGTTAAGGTGAAGATTATGAATGATGACATAAAATCACTTCTAGATTATGCTATTTCAGTCGGTCAACAGAATAATGTTGATTTTATACTCGGTTTAGGTTCCCAGTCGGTCAATAATCAGATTCGGTTCTCTCAAAATAAAATCGATATAAACAAACAATGGCAATCTGATCGGATAGAATTAATGGTTGTTGTAGAGGGCAATCAGGTTGCTATTGGATCATTTTCACCTAGAGATGAGGAATATATCAAGGATCGTGTGGAAGCTCAGATAAAATTTGCTCACAATATGACTCCAAGTCCCTTCTTTCAAGGTTTAGAAACCATTCGACACGATGTTTCTCCCTTAACAGGTCATTATGACTCAAAAATTGATGAATACAAAGAAAAAGCTCCTCAAATGATAAATACTTGTATAGATAAAGCTGTGAATTCAGGTGCAAAACGTGTTGCGGGATCTTTCCTGTTCGGAAAGAATTCTTATTATCTTTCTAGTTCCGCCGGCCCTTCTGGAAGTTTCAAAAATACGTTTTACAATCTCACGGTTCGAGCCTTTCAAGATGAGTTAGATGCTTCTGGTCAAGGTTTGGCTTGTGGACGTATCCCTAATGGCGCAGAGAAGAAACTGACTGAAGCAGCTGGGAAAGCAGGTCGTTTTTCTAAAATGCATAGCAATGCCAAACAAGCTGAAGCAGGAAAATATGATATCATTATGAGTCCTGCTGTTGCTGCTAATGTTATTGGCACTATTGTTTCTGATGCGAATCCACTAATGATAATGATGGGTCGTAGTTCTTTAGGTGATAAGATGGGTGAAAGACTTGCGCCTGATTTTGTCAATGTTGTAGATAATGGCTTACAACCAGGAGGTCTGGCAACATCTCCCTTTGATATCGAGGGAACTCCACGATCTAGCACGTCTATTTTCACCGAAGGGGTGTTAAAAAGTTTTATTCACAACACTACTACAGGAAACATGTTTCAAGCTGAAAGTACAGGAAATGGAGCATTCATTAACTTTGGAATGGGTAGTAAGATAATGGCTCCTACTCCCACAAACGTAGTTTTTAATAATGGAGATCATTCCTTTGATGAGCTCTTAGAGACATCACGAAAAACCATTTATGTTACATGCAATTGGTATACACGATTTACTAGCAAGATATCAACGGAATACAGTACTATCCCTCGTGATGCAGCATTCATTGTTGAAAATGGAGAATTATCGACACCGATAAAGAATTTCAGAATTAGTGATAAAATCCTAAATCATTTTGCCAATATTGATGCAATGGGTAACGATCGTGTTCAAGTTCAGTGGTGGGAGGTACGTGTACCCACTTGGCTTCCGACAATGCGGATTAAAGACTGTCGTGTAACAACCGCAACTCAATAATCACTTATTGAGTTTTTACATCTCTTTTTTCCTTTTTCTACCTTTTGGGAATTTTTTTTAATGTGAATGCACATTAAAACCACAAAGGATTTTCTACTACTCACACCTAATAATTTGGTGGAAAAATGCCTGTATGTAAAAAATGTCGTAATTATGTCATGAGGTTTCCTTGTCCCCATTGTGGAAGCGATCTTTCCCTAACTGACCGAACAGAGCGTGATATCCAACCAATCATACCCAAAGAATTACAAGGGAATTTTGAGGAACCACCTGCTCCCTCATACGTTGACGGAATCCCTGATCGTGACAGTATGGGACCTCCTCCGTCCAAAAAAGAGAAAAAACAGACTGAATCCCCAAGCTACTCTGCCCCTTCAGCATCAAGCTATTCTGGCTCTTCGAGTTCTCCTTCTCTGTCTGCAGATAGTGTATCAGACTCTTTTGTTCCAAATATGGACAATAGATTATCCATGATGGAAGCCACTATGAAATCCATACAGAATGAGCTTACAACATTACTGAAGAGCCAAAAGGTTATAGAGAATATTCTAACAAGGATGAATTCTGAATTACTTAAATTGCGTAAAGAGTAAATCTCTAAACTTGAAGGAAACTACTCACAAGTAGTCCCTCTAGGAGCTGTTTTTCTTGATTATGGGGAGGTAAGCATTCTGCCACAGCTTGACAAAATGGTCCAAAGGTACTACTTATCGAATCCTCTGTTGAATCCAAAAGCTGAGTCAATGTTTTCTTGTCATTTGACTTCCAGGCAAGAATTGCTCTATGCATCAGATCAATCAAGTGAGAATTTTCCGTATGAAATTCTGTCCTCTGCAATGCTGACTTAATAGTTACTTTAGATCCTTCAATTTTAACAAAACCATCATCTTTCGAATAATGTTTTAAATCAATACCGTAAGCTTGGGCGAGGACTTGAACTTCTCCATATTCTACAGTTGACTCTCCATAAGTCCATCGGTAGGCAAGATAAAATTGCCCTGTTTCATCAATCTTTGCACTTGGAGGAATATCAGTCAAAATTTGAAACAAAAAGCTAGTGGAGGTTTTTCTGATATGAGATAATTGCTCTGATATAGAGACTTTTTCTCCAGAATATTTCAAAATAGTCTTATACTGACTAAATATTTCCATACCTGGACCGATAGCTGAGATAAAAAAGTCCCCTCCACGAACACCATCAGACCAGAATCGCTTCAACCGAGTTTTAATATTATTTTCAGCCTCAGCTGCGATTTTTCGAAAGTAGCCATCTGATTTTTGTCTTCCTTTCCGACATACCAGATAGATCGAGGAGGCTAACGCAGCGGAGGTTCTCGCTCTTAGCCTAGTTTTCATCTCTGTGTTAATAGGCCACGAAGAAGTGATTGTAAATCCCGCATCTATAAGTGCACCCAGCATAGTTTCCCAACCCTTTGTCGATTTATGTGCGTAAACGAATAGAGCAATTCCATCTGGGGAAAGAACTCGGTAGATTTCATTGAATGCCTTTGCAAGTTCATTTTCAAAGAAAGCTTTTGGATTCTCTTGACGACCTTTATTAGCTACAATCTCCAGCGTCTTTGGAGTCAAGGGAGTCGAAAACAATTTAGGATGAATTTCTCCTATGGCTCGTTTAAACCAGACATAGAAAAAATCTGAGAGATCAGCGTAAGGAACATTATCATAATAGGGAGGATCAGTTATAACTGCATCAAAAAAATTATCAGGGAAATCTAAATTGGTCGCGGAGGCTTGATTGATACTTGCTTTGGTGCTAGCTTTCCAAGAATTATTTTGTAAATATCGAATTACCCATTCAGTTTGTTTCGACCAATCACCGTTTGCTCCAGAAAATACATTTAATTCCACATAATCCCATGCCATGGGAAGGGCGGTACGACCGAAAACATGTTCAATTTTTTCCCCATAGGCATTGTAAAATACTAGATTCGAACATTTGTCAGCTAATCGTCCAAGTATTATAGTCAGATAGGTAATTATGATTTTACTCAAATTATCATTATCTATTGTAGAATTGGGATTGGCTTTCTTTAACCATTGGTGAATAGAAGCAGAGCTGGACTTAATTTCTTTTAGAAAATATGCTAGGGCAAGTAATTGCCTTTCATTAAACAAGTCTTTCCATTTTATGAGGCCATAATTCTGAACACTGAATCCCAGTGTCCCTATTGGTGGTAATAGCTCATCTGGAATATATTCTGAAAAATTATTGTCATTCACAATAGTATCCTGAAGAAAGGATCCTGCTGAGTTGTAAATATCAATATCATGAGTCGTTGCGGGACGATAGATTTTATTAGCTTTCGTTGGATGACGAAGGATTACAATTGTCATGAACTGGTTAATTTTGTCTTCTTTAGCGTACTCTCGAATTGTGTTTGAAGAGATAACTTGTTGACAAAAAAGACAACGGGCATTTGCTCTAGAAATCGTCCCCTCTGAGGGATTAAAATCAATCTCATCATTTTCTTGGATAATAAATGAAAGTGGGTTATTTGAATCAGAAGTAATTACCGGTTTGTAGGCAATTCGACGTTTTTTTGTACGAGCTAACCAAAAATGTTTGATTAGAGGAATTTTATGTCCACAGTTTGGATTTGCACAAGGAACTGTCCGAGCCCACAAATAGCCAATCGGGATATTTCCATTCTCGTCAGGAGGATAAAATTTTCCCAATTTAATTTTCACTCGATTTTGGATTTGTTCAGCCCAATAGGAGACGTAATCTGATAATTCAGACATTCCAAGATGTTGAGGCCATTCCAACGTTGCTTTAGAAATTAAAACAGCTACTGGGTTCAAATCGGATGCGTAAGTTTCACAGCCTAATCTGAGAGCTTCAAGGGGTATCGAACCTCCACCCGAAAAAGGATCTAAAACTTTTGGGGGAGATTTTTGCCATTGAGCTCTAATTTTTTCTCTTCCTCTGCTGATAATTGAACTATTTAGAACTTTTATTTCATTCCAAGGGGAAATATCAGAAATTAAGTCAAGTAATTCTTCTCGCTCCGAATCTGATGTAGGTAATTCCAATAAGGATGCTAGAATGGTTGCTCTAGAACTAGCGAGAGGACGACGAGCCCACCAGAGGTGTAAAGTGCTTGGATGACCATGTCTTACACTTTTTTCATGTCTCGAAGCATTTGAAATCTCCAACAATGGAAGATTCCATTCAATCATTCGCCTATCCAAAAAATTCCCACTTGCAGACCAGTGCGTTAAAAACGACTAGATCTAAATTCATGGAACTTAAAAACATTCCTCGAAATCTCAGAAAAATAATTTTCGAAAAAAAGTCAGAATGGAGATGGTTTTTTTAGTTAAAATAAAAAGAGGAATTCCTCTAGAAAAAGGAGACATGAGGAAAATTAATCGTCACAAGATCCTTCTGCGTCAGCAAGCCTAGCTGTTGAACCGGAGATCGCATCCGCCCTTGTAACTAGGGTACGAATTTCCTCGATTACTGTTTTTTCGATATCGACCTGTTCTTTGAGATAAGCTTTTCGGTATTGCTTTAAAAAGGCATCTTTGTTTTCTTCTTCCCAACCAAATTTCTTTCGATATTCAGAATAAAGAAGATACGCTTTCGTCGAACGTTCCACCCAACGGTCAAGATAATAGAAGTCTTCTGTAAATACTAAAACCTGGGGAACTTTTTCTCCATTATTTACTTTAGTTACCATGAAAGGAAGATGATCTTTATTCATGATTTTCATAGTAATGTTAGGACTATTCTCAGCAATATGAGCAATAATTGGAACATTCGTTTGAGAATCCCAACACCAGGTAGTTGCTAATACTAGTAGATTAATGGGATATTTTGTATCAATTCGAAAATCTTCTGGAACGTGTTTCTTCGCACTTTTATCGTAATAGTACTCGAGCCTTTTTCTGTGATCTTCAGTAGCGTCTTTTAAGAAGTCATTGAAGGTCATTCCTTCACTGAAAAAGTTGTAAGTTATTCTATCAATCAAGATTTTTCACCATATTTTGAAAAAAGAAGAAAAGGAAAGGAGTGTTAAAAATTTACGCTAAAGCAGCCCTGACCTTTTCCATGACAACTTGAGGAGGAACACCACCAACAACGTCCCAAGAATCATTAATTACGGTTTTTGGGACACCTTGTACCTGATACTTCATGGACAATTCTTGAAATTCTGTAGCTTCGACCATATCGGCAATAATATTCTCATTAAGCATGGCTAGCTTGAACGCAGTAAGTACAGCTGTAGGACAATAAGGACAAGTTGGGGTTACAAATACCTGCAAGTGAAGAGGTTTATCTATAGCTTTAATTTCATCTACAAGTTCAGGATCTAGATCAGGTCCAGTTGTTTTTCCTGACATAATGATTGATTCAATCAAACTTCCAAATTCATACCCAGATGGAATACCATAAAATCGAATTAATCCTTTTCCCTGGCCTTCTACAACGATTGCAGGGTGTCTTTCGATCTTGTATTTTTGAGCTTTCTCACTAGATGTCTCACACTCACAATGATCTAATATTACCTTGTCAGATTGAGAAGCAACCTGTTCTACAAGACTTAATGTTTCATTACATAATAAACAATGATCTTTTCGTGTAAACATATGAAGAGTAACGTCTGTTTCAATAGATTCAAACATACCTTTAATTTCATTCAGAATTTTATCTTCTATCTTAACTTTATGTTCAGACATGATGATTTCACCTTGATTTCACTGTTTATTCGATTCTTTATAAATATTGTTATTGTTGAATATTCAAAACAACCTATATATAGGTACCTGTATATTGTATCAGTGAAGGTAAATGTCAAAAAAATTGAGTGTATCTACTTCTGAAGAGGAAATGAAAACTTTATTGCTGCAAGCGGAGCTTTGTCAATCACTTACACATCCATTTCGTTTGAAAATTCTTCGAATCCTTAGTGATGGTAAGAAAAATGTTTCCCAGATTTTGGAAGCAACTCAGAAACCTCAACCATTCATTTCACAACACTTGAGAGTCTTAAGGGAGAAAAAAGTTGTAAAAACGGAACGGGAAGGGAATGAAGTTTACTATTCTCTGAGTGACCCCAAGATCGAAAAGATCTGTGCCTTAGTAGCTGAGCTTATCAAAGAACAGGATTGAACTCGAAACTGATATTCCCAGAATAGAATCAAAATTTATAGAAACAGAAGTTTTTTATTAATTTGGAAATTTGATATTTTAATTGAAGCAAGTTTAGCGTAGGATAGTTTTTTTCAATGAGAGATTATGTCGTTCTTCGTGGGGCTATTTGGACTGAATTTGATGAACTTCGGGGAGCAAACCCAGTTGCATCTACTCCTAACCAGCTTGATGACGAGATTGTTTTCAGTATTTCACTTCGTGGAATGTCTGTATTTTCCAGTCGTCCTACGAATATTTCCTATTCTAAAATGATTGCTACTATTCCTTTTCCAGAATATGAGGTATTTTCAGTCTCCACTGTCCTGTATGAGTACTCGGAGGAAAGTAGAGGTGGTTTTAAGATCAATTTGGTCTCAATTCTTATTCCAGCATTCTTCATGGAAAATTCCTGGGTGGATCTTCGTCAAATTCAAGCGATTTTTCAACAATTTTTTGCCTCATACGAAGGAGCTCCCGTTGAAGATAAATTAGCGGTTATCACTGCTGTTGCTTCAGCCATCGATGTGATTCTACAGAGGAAACTCGATATTATTGACCAAGGAGAAAAGATACGTCTTCAATTAAACCATTATCTGGATTCATATCATGTTCTTTCACTTGAAAGAGAAGAACAGCAGCTAGTGAAAACTCGAGTATATACTCTCATACAATTACTCGATCGGGTACTTGAAGCTGGAGATTATGAACGAATCCAACGAGCTTTACAACGAATGAACTTCATCCTTGAGCAGGAGTTAAGTGAAGAGCTGATAATGATGTATCAGCAATCACTTAGTCGTCTTGTAACGCTCTGAGCTCATTTCTACCGTAAATATCGCTTTCTCACCAAAACAATACTTATGCTGAATAAAAGTACATATAGAATTGAAACTGCAGAGGTAGTTTTCCCATCGCTAGTAACTGATGATTGATCATCATCTGATTCTCCAGCAAATACTTGGAGTGAAACTTTGATATTCTGTTCCGATGAAGGAATATCCCAATAGTAACCTCCTTCTCCACCGTCGAGATGACTCAGAGTGAGGTAGAAGTGATCAAATCCTTCCGCTGTTGCATTCAATGTTAAGTGGAGTCCTGCTGAACTATTCTCGGGACTAAGAATGTATGTTTGATGGTCACTGTCAGTGTAATTTAGTGACTGATTTTCTTTTATAATACTAACTCCAAAAAGGTGATCTCGAGATTCTTCTGGGATGGTAACGGATACAGTTACATTATTCGGGTCGGGAAAATCGCGAAACTGTATTATCTTTGTTGCCCAAGGGACAATTTTCGCAGTTGAATCATAAGGATACTCCTGTTGGTATACTCCTCCAGCAGGGAACCTTAATGGACCTGGTTTAGAGATATATTTGTCATAATAGAGTTCTCGTTTTTCACCTTCGTACTTATCATCGAGGATTGTTGCTTTAATGAAATTCATGTACAGTTTTTCAAAGGTTAGATCGGGGAAATATTGATTCACAATATGCATGATGGCGGTGGAGCTTTGTAATTTGTTACCTCCGCTTTCTGCGTGGTAAATATCCGAAAGATTCTGGGCACCATACTGATCTTGTAGGTACGCAATGAAAGTTAAGGCTGCTTTATAATCAGATCCTAACCCCGCGTTGTCGTAGTCCCAGAATAGAAGAGAAATATCATGAGGATAGTATAATGAGTGAGGTTCAGAGAATCCTTCAGCATAATCAAGCAAGAATTCACTAAACATGGAGCATCCCTCGTTGAACCAAATTGTTTCCTGTGAATCATATCCATGATTTACTAAATGTTGTAATTCGTGAATAACAGTATCTTCTCGTAATGCACCATTTTCACCATTGATATATACAATTTCTCCCGTATAAGAATCACTAGGAGAGAAATATCCACCCGCGCCATTAATAGGTGTGTATAATATTATTACACGATCGTTACCATCTACATCAGGGGGAGTAGCAAAATTAGCTGATAATATTGGAATCATGTACTCGTCAACCTTCTCACTAATAGTAGTATAATTAGTTCCAAGAGGTATATTATTATCTAAAAATACATACGATTCATTGCCTATCGCACGACAAGTAGCAGTCACAGAATTTTTTTCCTGTGTATGGAAATTCCAGACGCTGAACGATTCTTCATCCCCAATATTATAAGAACCAAATTTTATCTTATTAGATGACACGGGTAATTGGTTATCGTCTGTAGAAAGAACTGATGTATTCCAGCTCATGCCTGAAAAGAGTAGAAGATTCGATAATATCAGCATGGTAAGAATACCTCTCTGAATTCCAGTAGAGGAGGATGTTGATCGAATTATTCGTAGGATAAAGTTGTACTTTGAACCCATTAATTATTCACCTTAAATAATGCTTCATACTCCCCATATTTTAAATTCTCCTTTATATGCTAATAGACGGGAGATGATAGGTTTAAAACATCTATTGGAATGAGTGACTTTTCTAAATATCTAACGAAATGGATTTGAAATTACAGCACTATAAAAAAAAGAAAATAGGAGAATTTTATTCAAATTGCAAATTCTCGTAGATGGAAGATATAAAGGGCACTGGAGAGAGCAAGTATTCCAATACCCACTACAATGAACATTTCCCCTATTGGAAGCATTCCAGCCTCTTGAATAGCTCCTAGGCTAAAGTAATTAAATAACGAAAGCCCTTCAAAATTTCCAAATGCTGCCAACATACTTCCCATACTATCCAAGAAATATTGACCTCCAATAACAACACCTGCTGCTGCTAGAGATTTACTTGAGTCTAAGAAAATAGTGGCACAGAGTAAAGAGAGAGCTCCCAACGTAAAGAGTAATATAAAATATCCTAGGGAATAATTAAGGACAAGAGACGTTGTTATGGTTTCACCTAAGAGTGATGTGCTACCAAGCATTACTAGTACCATAGCTAGAGGAACCAGTATACTATATGATATATAAACTGCAAATTTCTCAAGTAGGTAGCGCCATCTCGGAATTGGGAGACTCAACATAATATCGAATGTTTTCTTATCGATCTCGGTCGAGAGTAAACGAGCAGGAATGAATATAGCTATACATAATAATAAAATATTCATTGTACCACCTGCATACATAAATAGGACCGCTTCCCAAGTAGCTCCTAAACCAGCTAATCCTAAATCACCTAAAATCGCTTTCATTATGGGATTATCCATAGTTTGCAATCTTTGGAGTAACAGTTCTTGCATTGATGACCAGCTAAGAGAAATAGTCCCTACAAAACCAATAATGACTACTGGTGGAACTATTCCTGATAGCCATGATTTTCTTAGATTTTTATTATATACACTTACCATGTTCTTCACCATCTTCTATTCATAATACTGCAGAAAAATCTCTTCAAGATCTGCATCCTCACATATAAAACGTTCTAAATCATACTCTGAAAGGAATTTTAAGACTTCTGCGACATCTTTTCCAATTTTCAGTTTGTACGTATTGTTTTTAATTTTTTCAAACGAAATTACTGCCTTTAGTGTAGTTAGATCTTCCTCTGAAGGGATTTTGGCCCCTTTGAATTGGATTGTAACATTTTGTAGGAATTTTGATTTTAATTCAGAAACCACCTCTACGAGAATCATTTCCCCATTTCGGATGATCCCCACACGATCACAAATCGCTTGAACTTCTGCTAAATCATGGGAACTGAGAAAAATAGTAATTCCTTCCTTTTGAAGATTTTTAAGAATTTTATGAAAATTAGCCGTCATGAGTGGATCAAGACCGCTTGTAGGTTCATCCAAGATTAATAACAGAGGTTTAGAGGCCATTACAGCAATAAGACCGACTTGTTGTCTATTTCCTTTTGAAAGAGACTTAATTTTCTTATATAATTTTACCCTGAATAATGAGCGAAGTTTTTGAAGAAACTCTTGATCTATTGGTCGAAACTTACCAAAATATTCAATCAGCTCTTCTCCAGTAAAATCACCAAAGAGATTCATATCTCCAGGGACATATCCTATACGCTTTCGGATCTCAACTCTGTCATTTCGATGATCATATCCAAAGACTTCAACTTTTCCGTTTTCAATTCTAAGATAATCTAAAATTGCTCTCATTGTCGTTGTTTTTCCAGCCCCATTAGGGCCTAAGAATCCAAATATTTCCCCCTTTTTTATCTGAAAACTTACATTATAAGCACCTCGCACCTGCTGGCCGAATTTTAGTCTATCACCAAAATATCTACCACCAAGGCGTAATTGATGGCCATAAGTTTTTGTTAAATTTGAAACTTGAAGAACAGTTTCAGAAATCGTTTCTGTCACTTTTTATACCTCCGATTTTATTTTCTATACCTTTTTGTGTATTTAGTGTTTCTTCTTTTTGATTGCATAACTGACGCAACATTTGAAACTCATGGAAATTTATCGGATAAATCTTTATAAATCTTTTCGTAAAGCCAAAAATTCAAAAAAACAGAAATTCCAAAAAGATAAATATGACGTTAAAAAGCCCTTGAATGAAAGAGAAGAAAAGAATCAAAGGACCCTAGGGGGTTAAAGTAATGTCGAATCAATCAGATCCTCTTCTTGCACTGAAAAATGATTATCTAAACTTTATAGCACAAGCAAATAAATCTCTGGGATATAATCCCTATTTGAAAGGTATACTTTTTGCTTTAATGTTAGAAGGAGATTTACTTACCCAAGAGCGCATTATGAAATTAACTGGTTATAGTCGCTCAATGGTTTCAGAGATTCTTTCTGAATTAACGGATTTTTCAAGTAGATATCCCGTCCGAGAGACACGAATACCAGGGAAGAAAAAGAAATACTACACTTGTTCGTTATCTTTTACTCAGTACACAAAGATCTTAGCAAAAGCTAATTTAGAATCCTCCGAAACCAGTTACGATTTTATAGACAAAATTTTACCTCGTCTAGAAGCTCTTTCTCCAAGAACTCCTGATGTTAAGCATGTTATAGATTTGATGGAATTCCTCAAATCTACTTATTCTAGTGTCCAAGCGCTTATCACCTATGTTGAGGATCAATTAGACTTAATTTTAGAAACAGGTGGATTTCCTGATTTTGATCCGTATATCAAAAAATCTCAGCAAGAACATGTAAGAACTGAACAAATTTCGGAAATCAATATTCCAGAATCAGATAATATAACTCAAATAAAACGTGACTTTATTTCATATCTTCTCGATCTTCTTCCCCCTACAGGGAAACAGAGAGATTTAGTTACAATCTACTTCGGGTTATACTTAGAACATGAACCAATTACACAAGAAGAACTCAGGGAAATAACAGGAGCTAGTAGAACATCAGTCTCTGAAAGTCTTTCCTTATTTTTAAAAATTAAAACCGTTAAGCTGATTAAAAAACCGAAAGATAGGAAGAAATATTATACTCCAAACATAAGCATGGCTGATTATAGCTTAACAAAATATACAAACCAAAAACGAGTTTTTACTCAGATTAAGAATGGGATTAATACCGAGATTTTACCAACCTTATTATCGTTATCAGGAAATAGGAAAGAGAGAGAGAAGTTCGAGAACTTTTTAAAAGAAAATCTCTACTGCTACCAAATACTTGAGGATTTTATCACACTAATGTTTCAATCATTTAATAAATAAAACACAATTGAAGTAGAAGAGATATGTTAAATTCGAGAGAATGAGAAAAAAGAGAGGGGAGCAAAAAATGCTCTTAGATAGCTCGTTTGATAACGCCTGGACCTTGCTCTTGATATTCTTTGCGAGCAACCCATAATCTTTGGAAGGTCTTGAGGGAGGAGAGAATAGAACCACCAATCCAAACAGAGTAACGACGTTCGGGAGGGGCAACGATACGAATTTCCACATTATCAGGGACAAGCTCGGTGAGTTCTTTGTGGAGACGTTCTTTTAATCCAGGGAACATGGTTGATCCACCAGATAGAACAATATTTTGGTAAAGTTCTTTTCGAAGGTCAATATCACAAAGTTGAACGGATGCATAGATAGCTTCATCTAAAGGTGTTTCTTCTTTTCCGATAGCTGATGGATTGAAGAATGCTTCAGGGGCTAAGAATCGTTCAGGACCAATGGTTAAGGTTTCACCGTCAGGTAAGGTATATTGTTTTTCCATACCAGAGACTTTTTCAGCTAGTTTGAGTTCCTTTTCAGGATCCAAAGCAACATAACATAATCGCTCTTTGATATCTCGCACAATTTCTCGTTCTGCGGAAGAGGTTAATGCACGACCTCGGGTACGTAATAATCGACGTAGATATTCAGTAATATCACGACCAGCAATATCAATACGACTAATTGCATGAGCAATTGCGAATCCTTCATAAATGGGTACGATGTGTATAACACCATCACCAGCATCGATAACTAGACCAGTTGTTCTTCCAGAAGCATAGAGTGAAAGCACAGCTTGCATAGAAACATACATGGCTGGAACATTGAATGTTTCAAAGAGGATTTCAGCCATCTTTTCTCGGTTCTTTCCTGGATTAAGAGGAGCTTCGGTCAAGAGAACTGGATGTTCGCTTGGGTTGACTCGTAGGTCATTATGGAAAGTATAGTGCCAAATCTTTTCCATTGCATCCCAGTCGGTAACTACTCCATGGACAATTGGGTAAATAAGTTTTAATACACCCCGTAGGTTCATAGCTTCTTCACCTACGTAATATTCACGGACATAGTGATCTACATCAGACATAATGGATTGGTATTTGGGATATCCAATTAATGTAGGAAAAACTGAACGAGGTTGATCCTCACCAGCGTAACCATTTTTTGATAAACCAGTACCATTATCAATAACGAGGGGTTTACCTGTAATTCCTTCTGCTAGGGACATTTTTATCACTTAGTTTTTTCGTTGTATTTTGTTTCTCAAACCTAAGTATACTCCACCACTCTATTTTTTGATTTCGTGGTTTTCCTTTTATATACTCGAACAGATATCGTTTCACTCGAGTAAGTGAAACTGTTTCTGCGGGTTCGATTGGCTTAATGCAAGTCAAAGATGTTCTTGTTTTATTATAAAGGTTACCTTTCGCTAGATAAAGATCTTTAAACCGGTTTTATGACAATTACGAGGGTTGAAATGCTCATTATCTCACATATATCTGTTGGATACTAAAGTAATAGACTTTTGTCGTATCATTTCCAAAAAAGATGAAGAATGTGTCAATTTCTGCTCACGATAAGATTCTCTAGTAAAACTATCCGCTTAATCTTTATTACTAGTTAGATGGAGAGTATGAAAGATTTCTATGGTTTATCTAAGATTCCTTAAGTACAGTGATCTTAAATCCAAAACAACATCCGAATTTCCCTTTGATTTGGTTTTAACAAGAATTTAGTTATTAAAATATATGATGGAGTCTAGAACCTCAAAGAAGTTTAAGTTTGTAATTCTCGAATGTAATCTTCCAAACATTCATTCTCCCTTCAATTTAAAAAAGTATAAAAAATCTCTTGGGTTGGAGTTGATTATCTACGAAATTCTGAGGAAGAAAATACACTTCCACGAAAAAATAGCAATTTCAAGACTTCTCATGAGGTTTAATTTATGTCACAGGAAAAGTATCGATTTGATTTAAGTGATGGATTTGGAAAAGATGATATCTTTGCCATTTTCGGTGCTATTTGGCGTTTTATCGCATTTATATTGAAAATAATCTTCTATCCTTATGTTTGGATCTTCAGGATGTTTGGACGATCCATTCGTTTTGCACGAACTAAGAAATCCCCTGAAAAAGCTCTAGAACCCGATGAGCGTAGTTTTATGGAAAGCGTTCCCGGATTTTTTGTTTTAGTTGGTTTCTTTGGTGGTATCTTATTTGCAGCAGTCGTCTGGCTTTCTGATCAGACAGGTTTGAGTGATTTTTTGGATGATATTAACCTAACATCCATTATAGAGCTCTTAGGGCACTTTTTCGGTTTTCTACTTGAAGTACTTCTTTGGATAATTGGTATTGATAAGAAAGATGCCGCTGGCGAAGTCGTATTAGATCGTTTCGGCTTATTGGATATTATTTTTGATGTTTTATATGAGGGAATCCTGCTTAATATTGTAGGATTCGTTGCTCAAGATGCGATTATGACATTCATCGGAATTGGTATTGTCGGTGTTATTCTAGCAATAATTTGGATTATCATTAGTGAAACAGGAATTGTTGGCGGCATTATCGGTATTGTCGTGAAGGTTGTAACTTTTATAATTACAGTTCCAGCCAATTTTTGGGAACGTTTGAACAGTGTTTATGTTAAGTTCAATAACATATTAGCTTCAATTGTTATCGGACAGGAAAGACTTGACGAAAGAAACATCGGGTTTCATCGCAAAATTCTGCTATTAACGTTAGGATTAGGGGTCTATACGTTTGTTGCAGGAATTGTTGTAGGTGTAACGAATCCACAGGATCTAATTAATCCTATTGGATACATTTTTGTAGTGATACTCGTCTTAGGTATCGGTGTCGGCATTTTTGAAATGTTTCTAATTGTTAGAATCCTTGATCTTGTATCTCGCAAGAAATATGCTCCAGGATTATCAGCTGAAGAATGAATTTAACCTTAAGTAAGGGGTGTCCTCTTACTTTTCTTTTTCTGTCATCATAAAAATCTTGAAAAACGGGGATGAAGAGTGAGATTCTTAGATGAATTATGACCCTCTATCAATTTGAAGGTGCTACTCCAGTTATTGGAAAAGATTCGTATGTAGCTAGCTCTGCGGAAATCGTGGGGGATGTAACAATTGGTCACAACTGTTATATTGGACCTGGTGCAAAAATTCGTGGGGATTATGGGAAAATCAAAATCGGGAATCGTACATCAATACAGGAAAACTGTGTAGTACATGCTGGTTCTAATCAAGTTGCTGTCATTGGAGATAATGTTACAGTTGGACATGGAGCTATTGTACATGGTCCCACAATTCATAACAATGTTATCATTGGTATGGGAGCCATTATCAATGATCATGCGGTAATTAATGATTGGTGTTTGATCGCTGCGGGTTCTCTTGTTGTTGGAAAACAAGTTATTGAGGGTGAATCCTTGGTTATTGGTGTACCTGCAAAAATTGTAAGGAAAATCTCTGAGACTAATCGTGCATTGATTGAATATTCAGCAAATTTATATGCTCAATTAGCTCCTCGTTATCTAAAAGGTCTCGAAAAAATAGAATAATAATTTAGCAAAACCTGGACTGACTTGTCTGATTGGACTATAGGAAGCTTCAGTATTGGAACTAAACCAAAAAATCAATGTTGAGAAGGAATTAATTCTTTTAGATGCAGATTATTCTATTTCCTCCAATCAACAATCTTCCAATATTCATCTCTGGGGGAGAAGTGGTCCACAAAGAGTGGAAGTCGTTGTTACTGGATTTTTTCCTTATTTTTATGTTGAAGCTCCCGAAATAGCAGTCCAAGATTTAATAAAAACAGAGGATGAGACATTAAAATCCTGGATTATCCGAACCGAAACATCTCAAAAGCATACCTATTTTGGAGCTGAGAAAAAAAGACTTACCCGAGTGGTTGGACGACGACCGTATCAGGTTCCCAAGATCCGTGATATCTTCAGAAAGAATGGATTCAAAGTCTTTGAAGCTGATATTCCCTTTACAAAACGTTTTATGATTGATCAGAAAATAAGAGCTCTTCATTTTCTTACCGTAAGAGGGAGGATTATTAGTGAAACTTCCAAGGAGCTGGTATTAGAAACAAACTACCGAAATGTGCAATTCAATGACTTACAAGAACTAGATTATCGTCCCTTAATTCTTGCATTCGATATTGAAGTTAATGAACAGGGGGAATCTTTTCAGGAATTATTTGCTGATAAAAAGCGTAGAATAACTGCGATTTCTTATGCATGGGGAAAAACAGGAGTATCTATTCCTGATTCCAATGCACTCATCCTAACTGAGGATACTGAATTTGCTGAAAAGAGACTATTAACCGAATTTTTGAATACTATTCGAAAAATTGATCCAGATATTCTTGTGTCCTTCAATGGAACATATTTTGATTTTCCCTATCTTCAAGCACGAATGGGTCGTTATGGCCTTTCTTTAGGTTCACTCGCGTTATTCGAAAGACGTCAAAATGACATAATTAGAACCACTGTTCCCAATGATGGATATCGGTTGAAAGGACGAGCCATTGTGGATTTGATCCCCCTCACTCGCTATATTCATCCCTTATCAGGAAAAAAGAATTTGGATACTATTGCGAATTTACTTTTGGGGGAGATGAAGGTTAAATCGGAGAAGAGTCTTGGGCAATTGTGGAGAAATGGAGTAAAAGGATCGCTTACTGATGCCAAACAATTTTATGATTATTCAATTACTGACTCCATTCTAACGTTTCGATTAGTTGCCGAATTAGGCGTTCTTACCAGTATTGAGCTCTGTAAATTATCAGGGTATCCCCTACCAGAAGGTTTACTCTCCACAAGTCGTAATATTGGAGAATTTGAATTAATGCGTATTTTGCATGAACGAAAGATTCTTATTCCTTCTAAACCCACAAAATCCGAGATTTCAGAACGGAATACATTAAAGGAGAAATATCCTCATCTTGGAGGGTGGGTTATTGACCCTGAAGTAGATGAAGCGTTATTTGTGGCTATTTTTGATTTTCGATCTCTTTATCCAAACATAGTACGGACCCATAATATTTCTGGGGAAACTCTCATACCCCATTCAGAGAATAGAAAACCTGAAGCTCGTTTCCTAAAGAATCCAAGGGGTGCTTTTGCAGACCTTATGGATCGAATTCTAAAAGAAAGATATCAGTCTTTGACAACTCTAACTTCTCTTAAGAAAGAAGAATTATCTCCCAAACGAAAACATGAAATTCAATTACTTGAAAAACAACAACGTTCATTGAAATTAATGGCAAATTCATTATGTGGAGCCGCCAATTACCCACGCGGACGTTTTTACCACCATCTTCTTTCAAATAGCATTACAGGTATTGCTCGAGAACTATTGGGTGAACGTTTACAGGATTGGACAAAAGAGTTTTCCAAAATCCGTGATTTTACCGTCGAAGTGCGATATGGCGATACAGATTCGATTTTTTGCGAGTTCATTAGCATTAGCTTAGACCCGACAAAATTTCTATCCTCTCACCCTGAGAAGAGTCGAGAAAAGAGTATTAAAGTACTTAAGAGCTATATTCAAGAATATCAGGCGTTTCTTTCGGAGAAATTGCCAGACCTCCTTGAGCTGAAACTTGAAGATATTGCTCTCAGGATAATTTTAAAGAAAGGAAGGAAAAAGGCTTACGCCTATCTCTCTCTCCTAACCCAAGAGGTTATTATTCGCGGGTTTGAGGCGGTTCGATCTGACTGGTCTCCTCTTGCAAAAAAAACTCAACGGAAATTACTTGAAATATTGCTAATGGATTTTAGTGAGAGTCGTGTATATAATGCTCGGAAATTTGTGATTGAGACATGTCGCTTTATCCTTCGATCACCTGTTGAAATCTTACTTTCAGAGCTAAGTATACGTGGCCCAGTTAAACGAGCCCCCACAAAATATAAAACTCGAACTCCTGCCGTGGGAGCATTTTTAAATTATTGTAAAGCCCAGAATCTTGATCCTGAGGTTGAATGGAAACAGTGGGATGGATTTCCATACATTATTGCAAAATCTTCTATCAATCAACCACAATTTAAGCGAGCGTTTCATCCTGATATTTTTCAGAAAGGTAGAAAGGAAATAGACCGGTTTCATTACATTAAAGAAATACTTGGAGCAAGTAACCGATTCGGGATCTCACTCAATGAGAACGAAGCCTTTCACGGTCGTTTCATTATTCCCTTGACCGAATTTTTTGCCTAAAGATAAAAAATTTACTGGTTGAATATCTTGTTAGCCCTTTACATCCAGTTAAGGATCATTCTCTGAAAATAATCTTGATTGGTGGGCGTTACTAATTCTTAGGACACCCATCAAATACCTGTTCTAATACTTGGTATCTAATATGACTCAAGGTTTTGTCTGATGTAGAAATTAGATTCTTTCTCTTACCAGAAACGTGATGAAAATGATTAAATTTAGAGTATTTAGCCTAACTATTCTTGCAGTCTTGTTACTTGGTGTGATACAAGTTACATCAGCTAATTTATCCTTGGATCAAGGTATTAAAGGAAAAACAATCTTAAATAATCAGGAGTATCAAGTACCTGATTTTGAAACTGAAATTCAGCCTATAGATCAACCTGAATTATCAGTACCCAATACATTCGATCCTAGTCCTATATCCCTTAACAGTCTATCCCCAGAAGTATCGTCAAAAGTAACTCAGGCTGATGAAGAACGGTTAATCATTCAGATTGACCTTGAAAAGACAATTACTCAACCAGGTCAACCCCTCAAATATATCATCCAAGCTTCACGTGGTTTAAATCCTGCGTCCGGAGAAAGACTCAAGCTCGAGATAATCAAAGGAGAAGACTGGGGTTGGTATCATTATTATTACTATGATACAATCGAGTATGAGGATCGTATCGTAGAACAAAAGATTGTTACCACTGATGCAGATGGACAATATGAGGGAGTATTTCAGACATCTAATAGTGGAAGATATTCCATTATCATCCGGGATGAATGGGCAGATAATTATTATAAATCACGTTCATTCAATATTGCTGATGTGGGTATTTTCTGGCGAGTATCACGTGAATTTGTTAAAGGCCAGCCCCACTATTCGGTTGCTTATGTGTTAAATACATCTGACTTTTCTCCGATCATAGGGGCAACAGTCACATTAACGGGAGAATTATACGATTATCACTGGGAATCTCGCACGTATTCTGTAGAATCTGAGCATCTATTCGGTGGAATTTCCGATGCTCAAGGTATAACAGAAATAACATTTACTCCCCCATCCAATTTTAGTGAAAATTATAATTTTATGGCCAACCTTTCCGTGACGTATAATGGTGAGACAACTTATGTACTAAGGAATCTGTATCGTGGAGGTTACTATTGGACCTCAGACGGGTATCAAGAGTTCACTCCTTACGAATTTATTGTAACTACTGACAAACCAATTTATAACCCAGGAGAAACAGTACAAGCTCGGATTCTTTTATGGCATAATGATTATTTGAAAGCGACGAAGGAACCTGTCTCTACATCGTTCATCTTGAAGTTGCTTACCCCCTCTCAACATACATTATTTCAAAAAACTCTGACTACAAATTCGTATGGAGTAGCTGAATATTCTTTCGAACTTGATTTGGAAAGTGAGTTAGGAGATTATAGTATTATTACGCAGAAGGAAGAAGTAATATCCACAACAGATATCCGCGTTGATAAATATGAAAAACCTGCATATCGGGTTGAAATTGAATTAGACAAAGAGTATGTTGCTCCTGGCCAAAAGGTTTCAGGGATATTAAGTGCTATTTATTATTTTGGCAAACCTGTGATCAATGGAGAAGTGGAACTGAAGATAGGCGAATTAAGTACCCTATCTGGAGTTACAGATGAAGATGGATTATGGACTTTTTCCTATACTTTACCAAAATCCTTGGAGAATAGTGGTTTACACGCATTATCCCTAAACGCGACAGTAATTGATACTGTAGATCGGGAAGTAACAGTTTCTACCTCAGTTCAAATAACGGAAGACGTTTATGTCTATGCATGGGTGAATCCTTGGTTCCCAAAAGCTGATGAGAATGTGAGTTTATATTTCGGTGCATATCAATATACAGCTGGATTATATTATTGGAGAAGCTATCAACCTATGCCAGAAGCTCCTGTCACCATCAAACTCTATGGTTTGATATCAAATACTGTATCCATTTATTTGACCTCTTATCAGACACAAACCGATGCAAATGGATATGGGCGATATGAATTTGCTGTACCACAAGAAATCCTAGTTTTAACTACCAGATTCAAAGGAGTTATAGAATTAAATTCGGATGATGGACGAACTGGTGAATCTACGTTTTATTTCTCAGTAGATCTATTAAAAGCGGATGTTTCCCTTGACTCGGAGACTTATTCACCTGGTGAAACTGTGAATGTAAACGTGAACCTCTTGAGTATCCTCACATTTAGTCAACTCTCTGGAAGTGTCCGTGTTCGTATATTTGATGCAGATTATGAACTAATTGGAGAAAAATCTAGTGACATTCCCACATCTGGGGGAACTTTTTCATTCCAATTATCCTCCTTTGCACCTAATGGCCGATATTATGTACATATTTATGTAAGAAAAACTTTTACATATGAATGGGGGTCCTATAACTATTATAAGTACGATACATCTGTAACGTTTACTGTAGGCTCTTCTCAAGAGCTTCTATTGAATTTGGATAAACCTAGTTATTCACTAGGCGATAGTATGACAATTTCAGGACAATTACAAGGTGAAACTAACGCCCCAATAATGATTCAATTTGTCAAGAAGGGAATTCTTACAACCCAGTATATTCCTCAGAACACTGTGAGTTCATTTAGTTTAACTGTTAGCGATATTTCTTTGTTTGCACCCAAAGTTTGGATATATGGTTTTGCAATATTAACCACAGGAGTAGTACAAGAGGTACGTTTGTATGTAGAAATAGATCCTACTCTTACAGTAGAAATTGAATCAAATAAGAATACCTATACCCCAGGTGAAGAAGCTGAAATAAACATTCAAGTTTACGACGCTAATAAAAACCCTATCTCAACTGTTCTAGCAATCTCTTTCATCGACAGTTCTGTTTTTGGCGTTGAGCCTGATCCTGAAAGTGAACTCGAACACTTCAAAGAACAACAATTCTGGCCCTCAGTTTGGACTGTTACATCGTGGAAAAGTCGACAGTTCGACTGGTGGTTCTGGTGGTATGATGATTTCTATGGATTTGGCTATCCTTCCAATTGGAGAGGAGGAGGAGGTTTTTTCATGGAAGAGGATTACGCAGTAGCTGGAGATCAGGGAACAAAATCACCTTCGGAAGCTCCTGTCGAGGCTGATGTGGGCCAAAAGATTCGAGATAATTTACCTGAAAATGCTTACTGGATGCCCTTTGTTGTCGTAGAAGACGGTTCCATTTCCATTTCTATCGTACTTCCTGATACTATCGGAGAATGGACAGTTCGTGTTGTGGCAACCTCCACGACCTCTGGTATTGGTACGTTAGAAAAATATGCCTTTAAAACATTCATTCCGTTCTTTGTTGAGATTGTCAAGGATCCTTTTGTCCTCCAAGATGATATTTTCATTATAAAAGGAGTTGTGTACAACTATCTAGGTGAATTAACGGACATAGATGTATCGATTGATCCAGCGGATGGAATTACTGTATTAGGTGATGATACACAAAGACTTAAACTCCCAAGTGACTTTTTGGGTTCAATTTCTTGGGCTTGCTTAGCTGAAGATGCTAATTTCGTAAATGTTACATTATATGCAACTACCGAGTTGAATAACGGATCTCGTTATTCCGATGCCATCAGAAAAGCTGTAGACATTATCCCCAATGGAGTGGAGACAGAATTCAAAACAAGCGGATTTGTTTATCAAGATCCACAATTCGATTATTTCCGCTATACAGAATCAGTAAAACAGGTTGAATTCCTTGAATTATCATTAGGTCTTGGATCAACTGCAATTAGCTCTTGGGAACGTCTAGTGGGTTATCCTTATGGATGCACAGAACAAACTATTTCTCGTGTTGTTCCTGATACTCTTATCCTAGATTATCTCAACGAAACTAATCAATTAACGAATGAGACTAAAGATCTACTGACTGATATGATTGTTACAGGCCTATCTCGTTTGTACAGCCAGCAGCATCACGATGGTGGATGGGGATGGTGGTCAAGTGATTCTTCCAGAATTTATATGACCTCCCTTGTCCTCTATGGTTTAAGTGCGGTTAGAGATGTAGGAATCTATGTAGAACCTTCGGTAGTGAAAGAAGCATTATATTCCATCCTAGAAAAACAAAACTCTGATGGAAGCTGGACTGTTGACTCCTGGAGGAATATCGATAAAGTAGCATTTACTGCATTTGCTTTACGCTCCCTAATCTATTGGTCATCCGAGTTATCAGACCTAGATCCAATAAATGATGCCCTTGCCTATATTTCTAGTACGTGGAATGGAGATTCAACTAAACGATCTTCATACTTAGCAGCTCTTTATCTCGATGCAGTTATGGATTCACCCTTCGGTTCAGCTGCATTCGAATCATCCGTACTAGCCTATCTACTAAGTGAAGTTCAATTATCAGGAAACGGTAACTTTTGGAAATACACCACCTCATCTGGATATTATTGGAGAGCTCTCGGTGGAGATGTAGAAATAACTGGTCTAGCATTAAAAGCATTAGTTAAGTCTGATCCTGCGGCCCACATGCCTATCATCCGCGGAGCAGTTCAATGGATGTTAGGAAGACAATCGAGGTGGGGTTGGGGCAATACAGCAGATACCTCTGCAGCAATTTCAAGCCTAATAACTATCAGTAAAGAGGGATTTAGTTCGAATGACGATGCTAATGTAAGTGTATTTCTGAATGAGGAAGAAATTGGAAACTACAATCTTTCTGTAAGTGGAGATTCCGTTATATATTTGAATCTTAAATCTTATATCCAACCCGGGGAAAATAATTTTACTTTCAGCAAATCTGGGACAGGTAATGTGAGTTACTATTTCTATGGTCATCAGACATTACGGTCATTACCCGATATCGTTTTACCTGCAAAAATCAGTGTAGGTGTGGATCAAGAAGTAAATCTTCCTATTCAGTTATCTCCAACTTCAACAGCGATTTTCGCAGCAAATCTGACAATAAATCCAGTACAAGGAGATATACTTCCAATCATTAATCTCCCTCAAACTATTCAGTTATTGACACAAGTAACTACCCTTAACTTTAGATATGAAGCTCCTTCGATTCCAGGGACTTATTCAATTCCTGGATTTGAAATCTCTTACCTTCTATCAGATAGCGCTCAATCTTCGTTTTCACCTGGTATACTGAGTCGTCAATATGGACCAATTGAGCTAGAAGTACTTAGCTCAATAGAAGGAATGCTTCCAACATCAATATCCATTCCAGAAGAACTTCCTGAACCTAAAGTCCAAATGAGCCGATTAATGGAATCTAGTGTTACAGGTTTAACCTTAGAACGAGAATTTTCAAGCCAAAGGAATATCCAACCTGGTGATTTAATCATTGTTACTCTTAGAGTTACGAATGCAAATGAGTCAATGAACTTTTTGATGTTAGAAGAGTCCATCCCTGCTGGTTTCTCTCTAGATCCAAGTACAATCAAGCATTCTCAGGAAACATATACAATTACAAGTGTAGGTATTACTTTCTTCTTTTCTCAATTACCTGAAGGAGATACTCAGGTGAAATATGGACTCATTGCATCAAATATCCGTCAATCACTTGTAATCCCTTCAAAATTATCAAGCATGTACGATGATTGGATGGTGAAAAGTACACCTGCAGTTCTAGGAGAAGCACGAG
>JAEOTC010000063.1 GCA_016840035.1 Candidatus Hodarchaeota archaeon
AAGACGGTTCAGATTTGTCTGTATTGTTGAAATACCAATCTCTTCCTTAAGATAATGGGTATACAATTCCTGAATTTCACGTGCAGTGAGAAAATTTGGATTCGCGCGATTGAAAACAATAGAGAGAATACGTTCTTTTTTCGTTTCTAGATCGGACAAGGAAACAACTTCAGGTAGAGAGGGGGATTCAAAGAGAGTATCAGTTTGAGATTCATTATGAAGAAGTAAAGACTCAATAAGATCATCAATTTGTTTCTGCTGGCTACGAGATAAATCTAAGTACCCTTCAACTAAAGTATGAAGTGGTCCAAGACGTATTTTGCGATCAAATGAAATAGTGATTTTATCATTAATTGCAGTTATTTTAGAACCGGTTTCACGCATAATTCCTACACGTCGCTTGATTAGATATTGAATAGTTTTTAGTAAATAAATTCATTCAACCTAATATTTCACAATTCATTAAGAGAAATTCACTCTAATAAAGATTAATCAATACCCCTATATTACAAAAAACGATTGCTACCGACAAAAAACTCATTCTCATTTCACTTGTTAAAAATGATTCACATGTGAAAAGCAATTCACACAATCGTGAGTGAATCATTAGAAAAATACTGGATTAAGAAATATACATTAGAAATCATTTTAATAGGTGAATACACTTAGGAAATTATATAGATTTCTCAATAGAACTTAGATTCCAAAAAAAAGAAATAATGTTGACTATCCAATTGTGAAAAGACTTAAACAATCTCGCATGGAAAGATTGTAAAGTTCCAATGGAAATAAGGGGGTCCCTCCTAGCCAATGTGAAAACGATTGAAATATAGTTTAATTAAAGGATTGAAATAGAATTTGAAAAATATTAAAAAAATCTGAAATAAATGTAAAATAAAGAAAAATTTCGAAATTAAAATTGAATTAAGCTTATGTCCAACATTATTAACCATAATTTCCAGTGAAAGAAAAAACCGAAAAAGAGTGAAAAATGTGAAATGTCTCTTTCTAGGAGAAAAAAAATCACAAAAAAATGTGAAACGAACTTCACGAAGAATCTCCTATCCAAACCCCCTTCCAAAGGATGAAAGTCTTTCTCTCAACACAAGGTAATTCAATAATACAATGAATAATATTGATGTCATACTGAAAATCTTAAAAAACAAGAACACCTAGATTATATAAATCGATTTTATAAAGAGCTGACTTAGAGAAATGGCACGTTATATGGATGAAACGCTAGTAATCGAAGAGAAAGCGGAACCATCAACAGAAAGTCATCCAGTAGAATCTAACTCTAGTTTTACAAATCAAACCGATTTAAAAGTGTTTAATGCATTACGAGAACACCAACCCGCTACACGGATGGAACTGTGTGATAAAACAGGAATAGCACGAACAACAATCTATGATGCATTAACACGACTTATGGTCATGAGAGTAGTAACCAAGTATTCCCCACCCGTCACAAAAAAAGGTCGTCCCAAAGTATTTTATCGCACTATTTCAGAATAAACACAAAATCGCTTTAACCATCATACATTCTTAATTTTAGCAATGAAATCAACAATGATCATTATTTCAAGTTTTACCATTGATTAGCTCTAAAGATCTTACTTTTCTTCGGAAATCAAGTATATAGATTAGAATGATTATCCAAATTACTACTGAGATGTAGATGTAAATGAAATTTAGAAAGAATAAATTTATGGTTCTCAATAATCAAACAAAGATTGGGTATAAAATTGAATCAACCTGAAGGCCGCTTTTACATTGGAATTGGATGTATACTAGAAAACACAAAAACGGGAAAGATACTATTATTACGCAGAAGTTCACATCTAGAGTTCGCACCACAGATTTGGGATGATGTGGGAGGACGGATGAGACAATTCGAAACACCAGAGAAGACATTATACAGAGAAATTCAGGAAGAAACAGGAATAAAGGATGTAGAAGTGATTAAACCGATTAATGTTTCAAACTATTATCGAGGGGACGAAGCGGCTGAAAACCAGATGGTTGTAATTACCTATTGGTGTCAGACATCCATAACCAAGATTAAACTCTCGGATGAACATGACCAGTATGAATGGATGGTTCCTGACGAGGCACTAAATCATGTAAGTGATCAACACTTAAAAAATGATATAAAACGCTTTATTGTGGAGAAGTACCTTGTGCAGAGCATTCAACAATGAAATCAGCCAGAATATTTTTCTCCACAATTGGAACAGAAAATTGAGTCTTGTTCAATTTCCCCTCCACATTTAGAGCAGAAACGAGATGATGGAGTAGTACTCGACCATTCGGCTTTGGGAGAAGACCTTCGAGAACGACGACGATGTCGAGGAGGTCTATCCTCAGGTTCAAGGAGTTGAGAAACTGCTCCTGAACTAATCCAGAAAAATAAGGCAATGATTAAACCAAGCATAAACTCTAACCGAGTAAAAATACCAAGCATAATGAAAATGACACCCATTCCACCCAAAAAACTTTCAAGCGCTTTCATTTGATTATGTTTCATAGTTATTCAGCATATAAATCTATAAGGTTCAATCTATGTTTAATAAAATCCTATTTAATATAGTTATGAAAGGATACTATATCACCAACATAAACGTGCTAAAAACGTAATCAAAAATATGAACGGGTTCAATTCTCTAAATAAAGTATTTATATAACCACAAAAGATGTTTGAGAGAAAAATAGGGTCTTGAAAGAAAATAATGGTTACAACAAATTACCAAGAATAGATTCCCAATTATTTAAGATTTCTTTTTAGACCTATTAGTTTTTCTTCTTCTATAAAGAATGAAGAACGAGAAAACAACAAGAACAAAAATCGATTCTGGAGAGCTTGATTTTGTAGCTGTTGTCTCTATAGATGTCGTAAGAGAACTAGTTAAGGTGGTGGATGAATAATCGATCCATTGACGTTCATAGACGGCAAGACCTGTAACGATATATTGAACTCGACCCTCCGCAAGAATCAATGCAAGTTTTACATCTGATCCAGGATATTGAAAGAGAAATGGTTCAATCTCAATCCACTCGAGGGGGATTACTTCTCCTTGCTCATAAAATGTAGTCACTAATGTTTCTGCGGGTTCATTTACAGATAATTCTAAAGAGGAATAAGGGATACTATCTGTATATTCTCCCTGTTCGAATTTTTCATGAGGATAACGATTATACCAGTAAATACCTTCAAAGAGGTACTTACGATCCATAAAATCGTGGGTAGGGGTGGGAATAGGAGGAGGGGTGGGAAAGAAAGTATCATAAAACGATGCAAGAAAGACTTCTCGTAAACCCGTACTCACACCATTACTTGAGAGGAAATAACCAAGCTTTAGTTCTGGAAACAGGACTAGGTCACTTGCGAATCCATACAGATCTCCTGCATGGTGAATGGTAGTAATATTTTGGGCAATATGATCTATGTACTCATAAAATCCATAACAATAGCCACCTAATTGCGGATGATGAGTAAATTGAAGTTTTTGCATTAATTGGATAGAAGAGGAATTGAGAATTCTTGAATGGTTATATTCTCCTTGGTTCAGATGGGCTGTAATAAATTTAGTCATATCTTGAGCGGTTGTATATAATGAACCTGCGGGATAAGCCATGAGATAGAGAAGTATAATAGGGTTGAGCTCATTATCCTCCAGAAAATATCCTTGGGCAAGGTCCTGAAGATGTTGAGGGTTAATAGGTTGCTCAAAACCTGAAGAATTCATTCCTAATGGATCAAAAATATTACTCTGGACATATTGCTCAAAACTTGCATTAGATATGGTTCCCACTAAATATCCTGCTAAAGCATAACCATAATTGGAATAACAGAAAACCTCTCCTGGGGGATAAATACGTTTTGGGAAGTTAGAAACTAAGAATTCTTCAAAAACGAATGATGAATTTCCGAGAATTGTAACATTCCAGACCTCATCAAATCCCGCAGTATGCGTTAAGAGATGATGTAGCGTTATGGGACGACCAGG
>JAEOTC010000064.1 GCA_016840035.1 Candidatus Hodarchaeota archaeon
AATAAGAAAGATACACAACATATCCTCTCCTTGTAAAGAGACCTAATTTTGTAAAGAGCGGTTTTCTATGTAGAACCTCTTGATGTTGATTCGTATTGTTTCATCCTTTAACGATCATGTCGAGAACAGTTTCAAATTTTCAGCAAATTCCTCCGCATCCTTGAGATCTATGGTATTCGGTCTTCCTTTATTCATGCCCCCAATAAATCTTAGAAAACTATTCGTATTATGCCCAGGACAGTTAAATTCATCCAGAATTACGTACCCTTTTGATTCTAACTTCTCTCTAAGATGTGAATGCATCTTAGAAATTTCCCATGGAGCACCACTTGTCGAAAAGATGAACGCTTTCTTATTTACCACTTCAGGTAACTTATCAGCAAGTTTGAGTATTGAATTATGGTGTTTTTCGTCATATAATCCCGAGCCAAAACCCACTAGATCAAAATTTCGTAGATCCTTAGGTTCAATCTCCTTGGGGGCTTTCACCTCAGCATCGAGGATTCTAGCCATTGCTTTGGCTACTTTTTCTGTATTTTTGTGATGAAAAGAGAATACTACTATCAAGCTATTCATTCCAATCACCTCTTGTTACTCTGAACCCACTACTCGAAGATTAAGATATTTGACTTCCAAAAGTCGAAAATACTGTTCAAACTGAGCATAACTGTGATGAATTTCCTGTAAAAAGGGAACAAACGAATCTTTTTCAATTAATTCTTTTGTCCCAAGTTTACCTATCCAATCATTTACTTGATTCTTAACCTCAGCAGCATAGAAAGTATTAACTCTAAATCTTTGGATGGTTCGTGCATCCCAGGATTGAAGTATCTTGTAGTATTTCTTTCGATCTCCAGGTCTTTTTACAACTTCAATCATTTTAATTGCTAATAGAAGTTTGAGAGTGTCTGATATGGTGCTTCGTTGAAATTTGGTTGCCTTTTCAATCTCCTCTTGAGTGAGTGGACGTTGTTCAAGTAATAACTCAGTACCAATAACTGCTCGTGCAATAGATTGTTGTGATCCTGAAGAAGTGAGGTTCTCTCGAAACTTTTGGAAAAATTTTTCCTTGATCTGATCATATACTGCTGCTAAATTGGGGTCTTCTATCTTTTGAGAGATAGAGGTTTCGTTCTCAGTTGAGGGGCCCAATAGAGCCTGGATTTTTTTTTGATGTGCTGGTGAATTAAGGATATTATAACTAGAAAGCACAGAAGATTCGATCTGTCCCTTATTTACCATTTTTCTTAATTCTTCATCAGTCTCGGTTAGAATTCGAATATAGAGAGAAGAATGATAGTAGTAATCTTTCAAAAATTGTTTGAAGGTGTCGAATCTTGGATGCTTTTTGGATTGAAGCTCTAATTCTTCAATGATCGGAAGCAAAAAATCGATTTTCCCTTTATAAGAATCAATAATTCTGGTGAAAAAAACTAACGTAAATTCTCGGGGATTCATATCAATAGTATAGTACTTTTTCCTGATTCCTGACTTTTTTATTACCTTTATTGGAAAATTCACTTGCATTAGTTTTAACATTTGAGAAATTGTTGTTTTAGAATAATTTGTTAATTCTTCAATCCGATCTTGTGTTGTAGGTTCCTGTTCGACGAATATTGCCATCATACAACCGAAGAATTTCTTTGGAAATAGAAACTCACGATGTTTCTCCTCCATATAGTAAATGAATTCTCTTTTTAATTCATCAAAGTTTGTCATCTTGGTTGCTGTCCTTGATTGAATTTTCGCATTCTAATGAAAATTGGTATAGATTCTAGTTGATTTTCTTACTCGTGTAAATTGATATTTTCCCATTTATTCCGATTTAATTAAATAATCCTCTTAAAATTGAACTTTAAAAAGTTTTCTGTATTTTCTGAATTTTTGGTTCTTTATGAAAATATTTATATATTAATTCAAACTAGTGCCACTTGAGTTTCAAAAAGTGAAAACAAGTAAAGAAGTTTTGACACAAATGATAGAAAAAACAGAATCAAAGAAATATTCCCGAAAAGTCACCCCACTCGAACGAATATTTACTCGCTCCCCTTATGGGATCGTGACAATGGTAGCTCGGATAAATGGAAATGTTACTGAAGCTATGTTAACTCAAGCAGTGTCGAAAGTCCAACAGAGACATGTAAATCTTCGAGTTCGGATTCATGAGGATAAGGACCGTAATCCCTGGTTCACAACTGAAGGAGTAAAAGAAATCCCAATTATGACTGTTCCTAGAGAATCAGAGGAATACTGGATTGAAGTTGTAAAAGAGGAACGAAAAAAACCCTTTGACTTCGAAGAACGCCCAGCAATCCGGTTTATATTAGTAAATTCTCCTTCCATCTCAGAATTGATAATCCTATGCCATCACATCATCTGTGACGGTATGTCATTAGCTTATCTTGCAAGAGATATTATGACCTATCTTGGGGATCCAAAGAAAGAAGTAGAAATGTTAGCTAATCCAGTTCCAATGGATAAAGATAATTTACCAAGTGATGTTTCAATTAATCGCATTATCAAATATTTCGTTAATCGAATGAGCAAGAAATGGCTGAAGAGTCCCACATACTTCGATCAGGACGATTATCAAGAGTTAAATAAGGCTTATTGGACACACTTTGACCATCAACTGTTAAATGTGGAATTATCTGAAGCTCAAACTTCATCTTTAGTCGAGCGTTGCCGAAAAGAGGGTGTTACAGTTAATACCGCTCTTGCTACCGCTTTCACAGGAGCTCAATATCTCATTCAAGGAGATCAATCAAACCATTCAAAGATGATCATCGCCGGTAACCTGAGACAACGTCTTCTGAGTCCTGCCGGGGAATCGATGGGATATTTTGCTGGAGGAGTTAATTTAGAATATAAATACAACAAAAAATTAAATTTCTGGGAGAATGCGAGAAAATTGCATCAGAAATTGAAACCCCTCTATACAAACAAGAAACTCTTTGGGGAACCTTTAACCTGGTGTTATCTTGAACCATCCATAATGGAATCTCTCGGTTTCAAAACAGTAGGAGGACTAGTTTCTACCGAATCTCTACGTTATGAAAAACTTTCTACATTCAGTGAACAAAACGATGTCATCTCTTCGGTTCTCAAACGAGGTAATATAACCTCCTTAGAGAAACCTACTTTGGGTACAGCAATAACAAATCTCACACGTTTGGATTTTCCAACAACCTATGGATCGTTAGAATTAGATTGTTTAACTATGTGTCCTGGTGGAGCATTCCCATTAGTTACGATTAATTTTAACCTTGGTGTCGCAACTTGTGCAGGAAAACTTAGTTTACTTATCGAATATACAGAAAAAGCTGTAGACACTGAGACAATGAGAAAAATTAAGGAAAAAGCGTTAGTTTTCTTACTGGAGGAATAACAATGGTTGATTCTTTCTTTAATCCTTTTACTGATGTGATGGAAGAAAAAGATATCAGAAGATTCTGGTTCTATTTAACTTTTTCTTTTATCTTAATTTTTATTCTTTTTCAAATCTCCTTCATAACTATTTTCTAAATAGATTGATTGAGGTAAACTACTTTCAGAATTAATCCAATAAATTCTTTCTATTTTTCCTATCTTTTAGCTAAATTTCTTATAAATTTCCCAAGATAACTATAATTTTTAAGGAGAGAGAGCAAATTCTGAACGAGTGCTCGTTATATGAATCAGGACTCCAATACAAACAAAAGTTATAGAAAGTGGTTAATTCTTCATGTTTTTAACCAGAAATTATTATTTATTCTTACCCTATTAGGAATAAGCATAGTAACATTTTCAAGAGTCATTATTCCCGTTTTAATAGGAGAGATCATTGATAATGCTCTTTTATC
>JAEOTC010000065.1 GCA_016840035.1 Candidatus Hodarchaeota archaeon
AACAGCTGGATGGCCAAAATAATCCAAATCAAATTGTTCTGCTCCTCCTTCTGTAGAAGCAGTCAATATAAAAGGGGTGAAAATTTCAGTAAATCCTTTTTTAAGGAAAAAAGTTCGGGTTGCGTGAGCAATAATACTTTTTAAGTTCATAATGGCAGTAACATCTGGGTCACGGATGGATAATTCTCTATATGCAAATACAGTGTCGATTTCCGTCTTTGTTTTCATTTTAGTAAGGTCTATCGGAAATTTAAGTTCTGCAATCGCTAAAATTGTCACTGCAAGAGGAGTTAATTCTGCCCCTAATTTGGAACGAGAGTCAGCTTTAACTTTACCACGAATTGATACTACTGATTCGAGAGTCAACTTTTTACACGCTTCCCAAACATCTTCGCTAACACTCTTTTGATGTAGGGTAATTTGACAGATTCCTGAGGGATCTCGGAGTGTAAGAAACATTAATCGACCTTTATCGCGAATTTGTTGGATCCACCCACCAACCAATACTTCCTTGCCATCATTCTGGCTATTCACGTCTTGAGAACTATGTGTTCGCCATTCAGGATTTACAGCATATATCATAGCACTTTTCCTCTGTGAGAGACCTAGGATGGATAGGGATATAAGAATAGTCATGACTCAATTTGTCGGCAAGAAAAGCTAGGAAGCTTCTAAAGACACGACGGGAGGAGTCACTGCTCCCCTATCCGGCTGGACAGTAAACACAGACGTGTAACTGACCTTAGGGACTACTTGACTCTCAGCTGGTAATCGTTGGCTGATATTAATGGCCGCATTCTGATCGGCATTCAAACGAAGCCCACAAGAGTAACAAAGATATAATCCCCGGGCTTTCCGATTCCTTTTCCGAATAATTCCACACTGACTACATTGTTGAGAGGTATACGCTTCAGATACATTGATAACGGTAATCCCCACCAATTTCGCTTTATATTCTAACATATGAAGGAGTTTGTGAAACAGAATGTGCACAAATGACTGATTATTACGTTTACCTAAATTACAATGCTGTTTCCATCCGGGATTATACCCAATCACAAGGGTAGTAATATTGTTTTGGAAACAATGATTGATTATCAGTCGTGAGGTTTGATGAAAGAAATTAGTGATTCTATTTGCCCGTTTCCGCTGGAAAGCTAAGATTCGGTTTGTCATCGTTTGCTGGTTGTGTTTCTTTGCAAGGGACTTATAGGAGGCTAATTGCTTATTGTACCATTGATTGATGGACTTTACCACCCCGCCTTTGACGAGTAACCCGTCTGACGTAGTTACGAGGTTGGTAACTCCAATATCAATGCCAATGGCTCTTGAAGGACCTAGAGAGGTAGGGAATGCTTGGACATCCACGGTATACAAGAATTCCATGATAAACCGATCATAATACGGCACTAAGCGTGCCCCCGTACAGGTTTCCGCAGTTATCGGGAGATTCCCTACGAGAAACGTCGGGAATCCCCGCTCCATCAGGTTCCGGGCGAAGAGGATCTCTGTGCCTCGGATTCGGACGCGGGGGCGGGGAAAGTTTAACATATGGAGGCTATCTTTGGGTTTATAACCTGGAAGGCGGGGTCTGCCTTGAAAGTGACTTGGATCTTTCTTCCACGCTTTTATCGCCTGAAAATAGCTTCTCCAGGTTTGTTCGATCTGTCTGAGGACTTGCTGGGGGAGATAACTATCTGAGATGTCTTTTAGCGCCAGGTATACAGGGTCATGTTTTAGCTGATGATACAGGGTTGTATATTGCACCCATTTCCCAGTCTCAAAGAATTCCTGGCGTACCTGGTACGTGGCATAATTATACAAATTCTTGGCTCGAGTACACAGATCCACGAATATAGGGCGGGATTTTATCTGAATTCTGATCGTTAATTGAGGTGTGGTTTGTTTTTTTGTTCGCATTCCCAGCTAGTGTTGGTTGGTCCTCCTATTTAACTTTGTATCAGAGAGAGATCACCGAAAATGCCGATATTGACTGTTTTTCGGGGTCACATTCTTTTTTATCCTTTTGCTGACAAAGCTAGTCATATATTCTGTTTTGAAGTATTGAGAAAAATATTTTTCAATCTGGATATAGAAGTTCCTTCATGCAATTATTTTTACATAGTAAACCTAGTTCTGATGAAATAAATACTAACCAAGAGTTAGTAATTATCGGTAGTGGCCCAGCAGGATTAACTGCAGCAATATATGCTGCTCGTGCTCAATTGAACCCTCTTGTCGTTGCTGGAATTGAGGCGGGGGGACAATTAATGACTACTACGGAGGTCGAAAATTTTCCAGGTTTTCCTGAAATGGTTCAAGGACCTGATTTAATTACGCGTATGCGAGAGCAAGCAACTCGTCTAGGTGCCGCTTTCTTAGAAGATAACGTCCTTGAAGTTAATTTTGATCAAAACCCATTCCTAATCATGACTGGTCAATACCAAATTGAAGCAAAATCTGTTATAATTGCCACTGGAGCCGAACCAAAACGATTAGGATTGGTCAATGAGCAAGAGTTGAGCGGGAGAGGAGTTTCATATTGCGCAACCTGTGATGCTCCATTTTTCAAGGATGTAGATGCTGCTGTCATCGGTGCAGGGGATGTAGCTCTTGAAGAGGCACTTTTTCTGGCAAAATATGCTAGTAGCGTAAAAATAATCTATCGTGGACCCAAGGAAAAAATGAGAGCCACTAAAGCCTTATTGAAGAAAGGTTTTGAGAATGAGAAAATCGAGTTTATCTATAATACTGTAGTTGAAGAAATTCACGGAAAAGAACGATTAAATAGTATCACTGTGAGAAATACGGCCGATAATCAGACTGAAGAATTACATTTGGGAGGATTGTTGGTAGCCATCGGATATAACCCTCAATCACAACTTTTTGAAGGAAAAGTAGCACTTAAAGACGGATATATCATAACAACGAAATTTACAATGACAAGTATTCCTGGAATATTTGCAGCAGGTGATGTTGTCGACTTCCGATATCGTCAGGCAGTTACTGCCGCAGCCGAAGGATGCAAGGCAGCCTTAGATGCAGAAAAATGGTTACAGGATCCTAAACTCTTAATACCAAGTTATTAGAAAAAAAGAAAGGGAAGGGTGGTTATCAACCACCAAAGATGAGATCTAAACCAACATCATCCATCGCATCAAAATAAGTTTGAATAGCATCGAGATAGGAGGGATCACTTGCAAATGCACCAAGGATTTTAAAACCAGCAATTGTATCCAAGATTCCTTGCGCTAATCCAGCTATTGATGGAATATTTGGTAATGTTGCATTAGGCTCAGTGGGGGGAGGTCCAGGGAACCACAGTGTATTTTGCCATGATGTTTTCACATTATTATCAATCAGTGTCGCATCATTAATCTCAGTATAAGCTAAAGAAGCATTGTTCTTGGAGAAACCCATAAGAACCTCAGATCGGTTAAAATCGGGATCAGTAACTATTAAATTGAAGAATGTGGTAGCGTTTCCTCCTGCGCCTGCAATAGCTGCTTCATATGATTGATTAAACAAGGAAAATCCTACAGTGAAAGATTGGATAGATTGAACTGTCCCATCTAAAGCCCCCATAAGATATCCCATTTCAGTAACGTTTGCACTAAAGCTGGTCATCATCATGCTAAAATCTGCTAACATCGGTTTGAGCGAAGTATCGATAATTGGCCCATAAGTTTTATCGGTAAATGAATTGCTCAATGCGGTTGCAGCTTGGATATTACTATCAGCAGCAGAAAAGATCACGTTTGCAGACGCTACGCTTGTACCGAATGCATCCCAATCAGTTAGTAGCACATCAGTTCCACCGAAATCCAGACTCTCTAGTGTTGTTAATACACCTTCAATAGCTGTATAACATTGGGTGCCATTCGCTGCTGCAAGTGCAAACCAACCGAGGAGGTTTGTCATATCTTTCAAAATCTCAACTGTTCCCCAAAAGGGTAATTGAGAATTGGGATCAAGACCAGAAGAGTCTATTCCTTGCATGGTAGAATTTGCTTCTTGTAGTTCTCCTGCAGCATCATCTAACCAAAAATTTGCACCAGGAAAATCACTTTCTCCAAGCTCTTCGATTGCTAATGTAGTTTTATAGGTGGCATTGAGAAAATCTATTCCACCGTTGGCAATTTGTAGAAGAATACCATATCCTACATCTACTTCGTCAATAATATCAATGACGATTCCCAGGTCAGTTCCCTCACCAGTAATAACATCAGTCAATATTTCTTTAACATTACCAACTGCTTCAAGAACATCATCCTGAGCCTCAGTAAAATTATCAACCGCATATCCAATTTTATCCAATCCAGCGTCAAAATCAGGATTATATTCTGCTTGGAAGCTACTCTCACTGCTTCCAAAACCTCCACCTAAATCTGTGTCACCTAACACAGAGAAAGCGAGGTCGAAACCACCAACGAGATTTTGATATCCAGCGAAGAGTTCAGGGAGTTTTCCCGAAATCAGTGCAAGTACTTCTGCAATATCAAGGATACCGGTAACTTCTTGCATATTAATTCCCTGAAATGAAGTATTTCCTGGAAAAAGAGCATCTATAATTATATTCACAAGAAAATTATTTTGAAATTGTTTGAAAGCAATAGAGGACTCTTTAAACCATTTTTCAGCTCTTTCAGCAGCTTCACTGAGGTTCCCAATGACATTAGGATCATTAAAATCTACTAAACCTCCATCTTGAGCACCACTGCCTACTGTAAAACCAAATGCTTTCATAAATTCCGAGGCTCCTGCTCCGATGGAAAGACCTCCATAAGCAAGATTTGCCACACCATGATAGGTAAATGGGACGAGGATTAAGATTGCTATCACAAAGAAAGCCGCAATCGGTTTCATTATAACAGAAAAGATGGAGAGGTCTCCTTTTTTCGTCCAGATACCAGTAGCTACAGCAGAGATGAAGAATCCAAGAAAGAGAGCGATAAGCTCAACAAAAACTAAATCTAAAATCATTGCTATCGCGGTTAAAGGTTCACCGAATTCTTCCAATCCAGGTATCATACCAGTTTCAATAATTGCGTTTACAGGGCCAGAAAGACCTGAAAATATTCCAAAAGGATTGGCAATTAATCCACCGGTAACTAAATCAAGAATATAAAGAATTGCCCATGCTATTGGTGCAGAAATTACACTCAGTAATCCGACTAACTTTGATCTTGCAAGAATGCCAGTAAGACAAAATGCAATGGCTACTAGTATTAGTTCAACTTGCATCAATAGAGGACTTGTTCGTGATCCTAATAATCCAAAGACAACAGCGATAATGACTGGTCCTAGGATTCCCCCCAAAAAGGCTTGCCAGAATGGAAGCGCTTTTACGGTTCGTAAATCGTCAGATTCAGGTTCGAACATTTTTTTTCACTTATCTAAAATATATTTTAATATGAAGAATTTGTATAGGTGCTTCCTTATTAAAAGTAACTATTCATTTGTAGTGAAATAATCGAAGATATAGGTTGTATACGGTAACTAGGAGTGTAGAAGGAATATCTGGTAAATAGTAGTACAAGAAGCTGATGTTTGGGAAAATCGAATCCGATGTGTAATGACAAAATTACACAATTCAGATCTTACTCAAGTTCGCTGTAAAATTCCTCCCATGCTCTTATTGGAATTCCATATTTCTTGGCCTTCTCTAGTTTCTTTCCTCCAGGATTTTCACCAACTACTAGTAAATCAAGAGTTTTAGTAAGAGAAGCCCATTCATAATTGTGACGCTCGAGTAGGGCTTTAATTTCTTTCTTGGTTAAATCAGGAATTTTACCTGTTACGTATACGGTACCTTTTGATTCAGTAACCTCATCGTCGATAGGTTCTTTAATTGATTCAGCTTTTTCACTTTCTCCAATGAAATCCAAGAGATTACTTTTTGTTGGTCTAATTACTCGACGTCTGTCAGATGTATAATCTATTGAGACACCTTTATCAAACAAGGCTTTACCTAGAGTTGGATCTTGTATTCCTTCTAGTATATATCCTGCAGTAAGATCAGAAATTCCTTCAATTTTAACTAGTTCAGAAACTTTTGTTTTCTCTAGCTCATCCCATGTACCATAATGTTTAGCGAGGACTTTTCCCATCTGTAGACCAAGACTCTCAATCCCAAGACCAGCAAGGAATATGTGAAATGGTAATTTACGTGATCGCTGGATATTTTGAAATACTTTAGACCCATTTTTTCCTAATAAAGATATAAGTTTAGATTCAGTCAATTCAGGATTATAAACGTCGGAAAAATGCTTTATATTGTTGGAAGAATAAAGTCTTTCAATGTTCTTGATTCCTAGACCTTTAATATCTATTATTTTAATCCAATGTCGAATTTTTTGTATATCACGCTCTTTACATACTTCACTTAAGCATACAAGGTTTACTCCATCTTTATGGAGAGTGAACCCACATGAAGGGCATTTATTAGGCAATCTGACCTGATTTGATCCTTTATTTTCGACCGTAGTAATTTTTGGAATGACATCTCCCGAACGAATTACCATAACCTGATCCCCAATTGCAACATCTAAAGCCTCTACAAACTCTCTATTATGTAGAGTGGCACGACGAATTACTGCTCCCGATACTTCGATTGGTTCTAGTTCAGCGACAGGTGTAAGTACTCCGGTTCGTCCCACCTGCCATGTGATATCTTTTATTTCAGTACTTTTTCCCCGACTCTCAAATTTCAATGCTATCATCCATTTGGGATGATGAGCAGTAGCACCTGCGTTATTAATTGCTTTACTATCATTATATTTTAATACTAGGCCATCTATTTCAAAATCTAACGATTCTCGCTCTGTTTCCACCTTAGAGAAAACTCGTAAGATATTTTCCTTTGTTGGATCAGCGAGCTGATCAATCTTTGCTAAATGAAACCCCCAATTCATCAATATTCTAGCTCTCTCATTCAATGTATCTTCTTCTGCATAACCAAGTAGGTCAAAAGCAAAAAATTCTAAGTGCCTCTTCTCAAGTAATGAGAGATCTTTTTGTTTAATGGTCCCTACAGCCAAGTTTCTTGGACTACTATAACTTCCAGCTTCTAGAGAATTAATTCTCTGGAATTCTGATATAGGCATAAAAATCTCTCCCCGAATGAAAATTCGATCCTTAACAGGAATACTCTTTGGAATACTTGATAATTTCATTGCTACAATGGTGGTATCATCTCCAGTTACTCCATTCCCACGAGTAGCAGCTTGAATTAAGTGTCCTCCATCGTATGTTAAAGAAAGTGAAAATCCATCAATTTTATATTCAATGTAAAGCTCAAGTCCTTGACTCCATTTTAGGACTTCATCAATCCCCTGCGCTTTCTGACAGGACAGCATTGGAATATCATGCGTTACTTTCCCACCTTCAGGAGCACCAATAATAAATAGAACAGGGTTTTCAGGATCTAATAGTCTTAATCTATCCTCCAAACTATCATAAGCCTCATCTGATATCTCAGGTTCCCCATCATAGTACTTTCGCTTATGGTACAGGATTTTACTGGCTAATTTGGAAATCTCTTCCATCGACAAGATATTTTTCTCCTACCTGAGTTATTCTCGCAGTATGCAATTGGGGTTTTCCAAGAATTTTAATTTTACAAGCCTTTATCAATGACATCTTTTCCATGTTTATAAAAATTGACGGAGGTCGAAATATGATGGAAATTGACCTAATTTTGAAAATTGGAGGTTCTAGTCTTTCTAACAAACGTTTACTGGCAAAAGCTATTAAGAGTCAATCACCAGAAGACATTGAAGAGGCGTTAAAGATTGATAAGAAGAAGATCGATAGTATTGCATCAGAAATTGGGGCAATTTATTCTCTAGGATTAAAGAAAATGATCATCTTAACTGGAGTTGGGTCACCAGGTCATTTCGTCGTCTTACAACATGGTATTCACAAAGGAAATTCAGGAAATATTAATCAACATTTAGGGTTAGTGGATGCTCAAATTGCCGTTAATAGATTGAGACAGGGATTATTAGAAGCTTTTGCTGAACATGGGATTCCTGTCGTTCAACTTTATGCTTCAAGTATCTACGAGTCAAATAAAATGAGAATAATAAGGGGAGATACTTCAAATTTTGAACGATTCATTCAAAATGGTATAATTCCCGTTATTTCTGGTGATGTAGTTCCTGATTTGACAATGGGATATAGTGTGTTGAGTGGAGATCAAATACTTTTGGATCTTACACAGAAATTTAGACCCCAAAGAATAATATTTGGATCTGATGTTGACGGGGTCTTTGAAGAAGATCCCAAAGATAATCCTCATACCCAACTAATTCCCCAGATTTCTTTTTCACAGTTACCGCACGTAATAGAACAACTTTCGGGTGGAGATGCTTCTGGTCAGATGAAGGGAAAATTAGTAGAAATTAGCAATTTATTGGAGCAAGGGCAAAAGGAAATCCTTCTATTGAATCTTACAAATGAAGGAGCTTTGAGTGATGTCATAAAGGGAAATATGGGTCGAAATACAAGATTCTTTCTAGATTAAACAGACTTTAGCTGTGACAAGATTTTCTCCGTAATTTCCTGTATGTCCTTCTCTAAATCTATCGAAAGCGTTCTTAGTTCCATGGAAGTACTTTTTTCTTTACTTGGTAAGGATTCGATTATAAGAATCGGTTCTTGGTTATTATACCGGACTTTTGTATTTTTAAAGTCGTGAAAATCCTTAATTATATAGATCAGAGGGATTTGGGGAAACGATGCAGGATAACTCTCACAAAGGACAAGTTCACTCGACTCAGGAATCAATTTTAGAATGTCTTGAATACCTGAACGTTGAGATACTCTTTTGTAAGTAACAGTTTCAAAAGGACTGGTAAAAATAATAGGATTAGCAGGGGTGTTCCGAAAAAGATTGGAATCTTTACCTTCAGGCTCGAGTGAATAGCCAGAACTACTAAATTTTATTACAGAAAGATCAATTCCGTAATTCCCGAGTAATTTACTGCATTTTAGGGTGAAGGTTGTCTTTCCTGTATTTTTACTGCCTACAATACCTATCAACAGGGGAGTCATCGTCTAGTCTCGAAGTTTAATTATAGAAAATACATGATGATATAAATCAATGCTCCTCCAAATGTTATCAATCCACCCATCGTTCCTCCAAGAACTGCCAACAGAAAAGCAATGATCATCCAATTTAAGGTTTCTTTTGCATGCATATCATTCCTTACTGTCATAACAATCAGCACTACTCCAACTATAATAGGTACAATACTCCAGATATATTGAATATCTTCATTAAGCGAAATATATGATGCTAAAAAGAATGGACTAGGCAGAGTCTCGTTAAGAAGGGATGTAACTCCATAAAGTAGCATTAGGAATCCGCCTAATGCCACTAAAATTACTCCTAGAACTGTGCAATAACGGTGCCATTGTGTTTTATATCTACGTTTTGTCAATTTGTTTTCCTCAAAAATAATCCATTTTTAGTTTGATATTTATGAAAATCTGGTATTCTACAAGCTTTTCGGACTAGATATGTGTTTACTCTGTGGATTGATAGAAGTAAATTCTTGATTTTTGTATTTATCTATCCAATAATTTCAAATATGGTCGTTTGTATATACGAGATTTAGTATGTCCTCTAATCAGCGTTCCTCTTGGAAAATTTACTTCATGAAAATCGCGTCGCAAGTTAGTACACGATCCACATGTGATCGCAAAAATATCGGTGCAGTAATCGTTCGCGATAAAACAATATTATCAACTGGATATAATGGATCGATACGGGGTCTTGCCCACTGCGATGAAGAGGGACACATGATGGAGAATGGGCATTGTGTAAGGACGGTTCATGCAGAAGCAAATGCGATTGCTCAGGCAGCGAAAAATGGAGTAAATGTGGATGGAGCTGAAATCTTTATTACTGCCTCACCATGTTGGACGTGTTTCAAACTCTTAGCAAATTCCGGAATTATTAAAATTACTTATGGGGAGTTCTATCGTGATGAGAGAATACTTGAAGAGTCTGCTAAAGCTGGTATTAAGCTCGAACATCTTCCTATTGATGCATTAAGTGAATCTGAACACCAACCAAGAATGGAGAAAGAATGAGAAGCTGATATACCCAGCTTCAGAAAAAATAGAGAAGAAGAGGATTTCTCAAATCCCTCTCATTTTCCAACTAAGGATCTTTCATATTTTGAATCTATGAAAATATTGAGCTCTTGCTCTTTTCTTGATTCTAGTTTTGCTATTACGGTTTTTTTTCATAACAGCACGTTTTTTCAGATTTTTTGGTTTTGTGGATGAACTTGATTCGTTTTTAATGTGAGTTTTCCGATTAATATTAGATTTTATTTTCGGTTTTTTTTGAAATTTCTTCTTCTCAGTATGACGAGGCTTTGAAGGAGATTTCGAGAGTTTTGCTCCGTCTGTGGTATTTGGTGTTTCTTTTTGTTTTTTGCGTTCTAAGAGCTTTTTCGTTTTTTCTTTCTCTTCTTCAAAGTATTGTGTTGCGATATCTATTTCAGTGCGATTACGTCTGTTTTTTCTTGTATGTGCAGTCAATGGAATCACCTGTGCTCATATTCGAGTTTTTTTGACTTATCACTCGAATTGAAAGTCGTTGAATGTCTCGTTCTGGCTTATGACGAGTCCCAAGCCTTGACTGGATATTCTATCTGGGATTGATTATTGGAGTTTAACCTCAAAGAGCGAATCGCATTATTTTACTCTTAACTCTATTGAAATTACTTCAACAATGTGATTATAGTCCGTTGTGACGTGTAGACATATTTTAGTAGCATTTTTTAAGTCTAGCCGTCTGATATTTGGCAGATGACAACTTTAATGAATATTATTCCATATCACTCAAGATGTCTCTAAGTAAATTCATATCCCAGATTTTTTAAGCTTATCGATTCAAAACAACAGATGACATTAACTCCTTGTCTATAAATAAAGATTTCAAGAAAATTTTTACTGATCTCAAACCAATCTTGGAGGAAAACCTGTGCCTAAAATAGAAGTGATATTTTTCAATATGGGAGGAACCTTAATCCAATTAAGGAACATAACACTACCTCAACTATATTCAAAACATTTAACCAATCTTTTAGGGAGAAAAATTGATCCTAGTTTAGTTTTTTCCGCTTTTCGGAAAGCAGAAGCTTGGACAATCTCCAGAAAAAACCATTATTATTTATTTTCTGATCTAGATCAGCGAAAATACCAAAATGCTTTTTATAATGAACTAGGGGTTAAAGGACGATCCCAAATTAATAAAATTGAAACAAATCTTGCAGATCTCATTGAGTTGGACTTTCAACTAGAGCAAGGAGCAATCCCCTTACTTGAGCAGTTAAGTACAGAATATTCACTAGGATTAATCTCAAATTGGGATCATCAGGATTTATATGAGATTCTCGATTCATTCGAGCTAAAAGACTATTTCGATTCAATAACAATTTCTGGGGAATTTGGAATAAGTAAACCCAGTCCGGAAATTTTCAAATCAGGCTTAGCGGACTTTCCCAAAGCAAAACCTAAGAATACTGTTTACATTGGAGATGATTTTGATTTAGATATTGTTCCCGCTCAAAGATTGCGAATGTTTACAATTCTATTTGATAAAGGCCCTTCAGGAATGCATGGATGGCCAAAACGGCCTGAAGTCAAATCACCACGAGTTGAAAACCTCAGAGAAATTCCTAGGATTCTAAAGAAATTTGAGAAATTAAAATAGGAAAACAACAGTCATATTAAACAATTTATCTTCTACAAGCGCTTGTTAAATGTAAAATCTCCTTTCCTGTCTCTTCCGTTTGTTTATTCCAAGAAAATCTCCATTCCCAGTTATTTCCCGTGGTTCCTGGGACATTCATTCTTGCTTCAGAACCTAAACGAAGAAGATCCTGAAATGGAATGATGGCCATATTTGCAGCTGATTCCCAAGCGAGTTTAATTAGATCTCCAACTATATCCTCCCCAGAAGTCTTTGTGTATTCAAGAATTTCATCTTGTTCTTCAGTAGAAAGGGATTCAAACCATGCAAGTGTTGTTTGATTATCATGAGTGGCAGTGTATACCACTGAATTCTCAATTATATTGTGAGGTAAATACTTATTTTCAGTATATTCATCCTCATCTTCCCCAAAAGCAAATTGTAGAACATTCATCCCTGGAAATCCTGTACCTTGCAACATACTTTCTACTTCAGGGGTAATAATGCCCAAATCTTCAGCAATAATGGGAAGATCGCCTAATTCATCAAATATTTTTTGAAATAACTCCAGTCCTGGTCCAAGAATCCACTTTCCTTTTTCTGCGGTTTCTTCATCAGCATCTATTTGCCAATAGGATTCAAAACCTCTAAAATGGTCGATTCTAAGAATATCAACTTGCTCTAAATTGTGTTTAATCCTCTTGATCCACCATTTAAAGCCATTTTTCTTCATCTTTGCCCATCGATATAATGGATTGCCCCATCTTTGTCCAGTAGTGGAAAAATAGTCAGGAGGAACTCCTGCCACATATAATAAGTCCATCTTTTCGTCAAGGTAATACATTTCTGGGTTAGACCATACATCTACAGAATCATATGCTACAAAAATGGGAATGTCCCCCACAAGTTTGACATGTTTATGTTTCGCATAGTCTTTTAGCATTTTCCATTGTGTAAAAAAGAGAAATTGAGTGAATTTAACCCTCTCAATTTCTGTTTTTTTTTCCTCTCTCCATTGTTCAATAACTGTCGTTTCTCTTTGTTTAAAAGAGTCCGCCCATTCATTCCAAGGCCTCATGTTATTTGCTTTCTTTAATGACATAAATAACGCATATTCATCTAGCCAAAACCCATGTGAATCCAAAAATTCCCTGAAATTATTCAATAATATTGCATCAATGTTCAAACAAAAATTATCGAAAGCGATGTCAACAACCTCTTCCTTGTATGCAATTACTGATTCATAGTCAATTCTGAGTTTATCTTTAACTTTAATAGGAGGAAGTTCATGTTCTGCCACTATATTCATCTCTACAAGTTTCTGTGGACTAATAAGTAACGAATTTCCAGCAAAAGCAGAAAAGCATTGATAAGGGGAATTTCCATAACCTGTCGGTCCAAGTGGAAGTATCTGCCAAAGAGTTTGACCGTATTTCTGCAAATAATCAATGAATTTATAGGCTTGAATGCCAAGATCTCCAATTCCATATTTGCTTGGAAGACTTGTTGGATGTAGAAGAATTCCACTGCATCGCTGTTGAATTTCTTTGCTTTTCATTAAATTCTATCCTGATATTGTGCTCGAGAGACTTTTTTTTTACTAGTATACACTTGCAGTATGATAACTCTCTGTTTTTTATCTCTGTAACTCTGGAATTAGTTGAATAATCACATTTTTTTTTATTTGTCCAGATACTTTATAGAATTTTTATCCAAAAGAAAAAAAAGATTTCAATTGTGACTCCTATATCATGCGACCTAAATCTAAATTGTTGCTTTCTGGTGTTTCTGGCCATAAATTTAGCGTGATGCGATTAGCTGCTTTTCATCACTCAAATCGGTTTGCTTCATGCTCATTTGATGGAACAGTGCGTATCTGGGAGGAGGTAAAACAACAAAAGGTATTGTTCTTCTTCCCAGAAGCAATTGAAGGGTTGGAAGTAACACCTGATGATAAAAATCTAATAGTCGTGCTTGCAGATTCATCAAAAGCCTTTGTGCATAATTTGATAAAGAACACAACACGAGAAATTGGATCAGGAAAAGTTTTTCGGAGTTTAATTGGAACTAGTCCTGATAGTACGAAAACTGCAATCGTTACTTTTGATGATGAACTCTTTATTTATAATCACGAAACAGACTCACTGGGAAATCGTGTAGTTGTGGATAATGTTTCTGGAGACTCTCTAATTTGGCTAGATAATAACCGAATAGGTATCCCAAAGCGTAATGGAAACGTGGCTGTAATAAATTGCCAAGAAAGAGTAATAGAACATGAACATCCTATACATGATGGATTAATAACCTCAATTTTCCGTGATGGAGAAGATATTATTACAGTGTCAGAGGATGGAACTGGAAAAGTCCATGACCTGGACTTCAAGCCAAAGTTCGGTTTTAAACTCAAATTTACTCCCCAAAGCGTATTCTCTTCCTCCAAACACAAATTGATTATTGTATCTGGTGATAGGTATCTTCTCTTTATCGATACTCCAACAGGTCAACTAGATTTGACTTCTCAAGAGTTATCAGGATGTAATCCAATAATAACTATAAATGGAGCTATATTCAGGGGATCGGGAATTAATAGCATTTCACAGTTTTCCTTAGAAGGGAATGTTATTAAGGAATTGAAAGGGCGCTCAAAAACAGTAGAATCAGTGAATTTCTTGAATCGACATACAGTAGTTTATGGATCAGGCGATAATTCCGTCCATATCCTAGATTTTTCTTCAGGAGCTGATGAGAGTCTCATTTCTCATTCCGAAACAGTTTCTTCCGTCACTTATAATTCTCTTAAACAAACTATTATCGCTGGGTCTTTTGATGATACTATTTCCATCTACCATCTTCCTCAAAAATCTGAAGTAAAGAGAATCAAGAATGTTCCTTTAGTTACATCAATTGCTTTATCTCCTTCAGGTACTTCTTTTGCTGCAGGATGTAGTGGTGATAATAGTCTACATATATTCAATGCTGAAGGGGAAGAGATTACAAGTTGGGAAGCACATGATGATTATATCAGCTCAGTTTATTTCCTTAATGATGAAGTAATAGTATCTGGATCAGATGATGGACGGCTATGTTTCTGGAATCCATCGGGAAGATTAATTAGTTCGCTTAATGTTTCCGCATCTGTTAAATCGATCTTTACCACACTTGAGTATGATTATAATGTAGTTGGTCTGGAAAATGGAGAGATTCTAATCTTAGAAAAAACTACTAATCGAAAGATTGGATCATATTCCTCATCTGCATCTATTCAATGTATTCAGGGAGTGGACAATACTCAATTATTTTTTGCAGCTAAAGAGATTCTTTATCGAATGGAACTGGATGGACCAAATATCATAGGTGTTGAAGAAGTTTGTCGTCATACGGAACCAATCAAAGGAATTTTATGGATTGAAGATAGCGACATGATTATTTCAATTGATCATAGTTTAGAAATCATTAGTACAATACTTGAGAACGATGAAGAAATACCTACATCATCTACAATTATGTTTACTCCTGGTGAAGCTATAGAGGAAGAGATTAGTGAACCAATGACAGACTTGGGAAGTGGATCGGTAGTTTCATCGAACGGAGAAGCTCTAGTAAAGATTATTGAGTATTTAAAAACTATTTCAAGTCAATTTAATGAGTTGATCTTGCCCAAGTTACAAGAAATTGGAATAGATGCGAAATCATTTCAAGAATCATTACAAAAACTTGAACAAAATCTGAATTTCAAGTTAGCGCAAGTAGATTCGGCAAGGCTTCGTGATTCTGTTGTTAGTGAGCAAGAAGAAGAAACTGACTCTGATACGAGCTGGAAAAATTTTGACTGGGGAAAAAGACAACATTAAGATTTAAAAAAGGACAAATTAGGTAAAAACTTAGAACTATGTACGCTTAAAGGAGAGTATTAGTGAATGGAATCAACCACTGAACCTAATCAAATGACCAAACTCGATAACGAACTAGGTGATAAAGTCCCCTTACGAACTAAAATTCAAAAACATATGTTTGTGACATTGAAAGAGATGTACAACGGGCTTAGACATCCAGAATTCAAATTTGCCCTCTCGGGAATAATTGTTAGTATTGTTTTATTGCTTGTTTCACTGTTTTTCTTTTTAGGGCCGTATTTCTTTACTATAGACGCTGAAACTCGTGGTATAGCGTTTTTTTCATTCAATATTTATCCTAATATTATTGGGATTTTTCTTAGTCTGGGGATTGCCTTTACAGAATTGTATCTTTGGTTTTTAGTAGGGATTCAAGTCACACCCAGAGCAGCACATTATCTTGTGGATAATAAAATCCTAAAGTTAATATTTACCAAAGGCCAAGTGCACTATTTAGAATATGTGCCAGAAGAGAAGCGAAAAATTGTTCTCCCACACATCCTAAACAAGTATATTGCCTTAATCATCGCTTGGGTTTCACTCTCAGCCTTCTTATTACAGATAATCGCAGGGATACTTTTCGGAGGAGATCCAAGCACAATTTTAAAACCAGGTTCAGATTGGTTACTTTTCTTTATCAGAACTTTAGTGATCTTCTTCTTAGTGCCTATCATCTTTACTTTAGTTTATCCAGTTGGTTGGATGCTAGTGGATGCTAAATTAAAAGCATATAACTCTTTTACGAAATTAAATTGGCTTGTTGGTAAAAAAGTAGTGAGTTTAACAGCTGGAATTATTACAGTCGGATCAGTGGTAGCTTTGGGTGCTACAGCATTAGAGGACCCTCTCGACAAAATACAATTAATTCTTGATCTTGTGATATTTTGTATAGTAAATATTTCATTAACAGTAACCTTAATTGCTATTTTTTATAATATATTTTTTCAAGGAACATTTTATCGACGAATTATTGATTCAATTGACGTAGGATTTGGGATTACTTCAGTCACACTCGTTGATGAAAGTGGAAATCCTACTTCAGATGAAAGTAGAACAGAGGATGACGAGGTTGAGGTTGAATCGGTTGTACAAGAAGCTTCTGTTCGTGATTCTTCTGAAACTACTATAATAGAACCTACTGATGAAAGCTATGATCTATCTGATAAAGAAGATTTACAAGAACAACCAAATGATGATGTCAAAGAGAGTAGCGAGTTCTTTGAAGAGAAGGAATGATAAGAGTAAATATTATCTTTCTTCTTTCATAATATCTTTATATGAAACTTCCACAGAATAAATAGAAAAGGATGATAAGAATGGATTTCACTTCTTTACTCAACACTTATTGCAGAAAAATTGGAATATGGTTTTTAAGCCTCATTCCTGTTGTTTTATCAATCTCATTAATGATTCTAGCCTTCACTCAGACAAAAGATGGATTAGATCACACTCTCAAAACCTTAGTTGCACTTCTCTATATTGTTTTGATTCTCATTGCGATTCCTTTTTCCCTAAATGGTTTTTTAATGGAAAGAGCTTTTAACGATGAAATCAGCAGAATAATAAGTACAGGACTCCTTATTCGTGGCGTTGAAGGTTTTAGCGATGTACAAAATAAAATAAAACTATTATATCGGGCTTCGTATTCGATAACAATAAGTGTTATTATATCTTACTTAGTTTTCACCTCAGCCACTTTTTTAACGACTAGTGAGGGGACAGATCCAAATATAACAATACTCGCACGACTTTTTATCTTCGTTGCTAGTATAGGATTGTTGGCAATCTCTAGTGGGGCATCGATATTACTACGTCTACCAAACAAATCAGCTCTTCAACCTGGAGGTCTAATGAAGTATTATTCTCCAAGAAGTTTGACCTTAAAGCTAGATAATCTCTTGACAGATTCTATTATCCCTAGATTAGATCCAATCACTAGAATGCAAATGGATGAATGGTCATTCTCGATCTCTGAAATGATGAATCCAAATTTCAGAGTGGATCAAAGCGATCAATCAAGACTGGAGCAGGCGAGAGAGAAAATTTTCCTTCTAGTATATTTAAAGGAATATCTCCCAGAAATTGTTTCAGAAGATGTCTTTCTTGCAGAGATGAAAGAAATCATTCAGGAAAGTAATCTAAAGCAATTTTTCAAAGGAAAAAAATCGAAAATTTCACTTAAAACGCTCATTACAATTATTCGTGATGTACGAAGAGAAATCCCTGAAGTTTTCAAGTTAGTTCAGAGAATATTTGTCTTAGTAACTGAAAACATACATCTGCTGAGATCAAATGATAATTATATAAGTATTGTCCATCCTAGTAGTCATGTTGGAAATATTGATCCTTTTAGAGTAACAGTATTTATGCTAAATCTACAAGATAAAAAGAAAAAAGTTAAATTACAAGTACAAACATCGATGAGCAGTCTTGATCCAGATGATGCGTCACAAACGATCCTATTAGATTCCGGTTCAATTAAGCTTCCTGAAGAGGGGGAAAAACTATCAATATCCTCATCAACTGAATCTATGGATGTCTTAAGATTAGTAACTAGCATATTGCAAATTGGAGATGCTTTGAATTTACAATTCAGACCAAATCGATTTGGAACCCATGTTTTAAACATTTCTGTTGAAGATGAGCAAGGAATGATTTCAGGTCGGTCAATAGTTGTGTCGGTATATAGAGATCCTATGTTTTATATAAAAACAATGGGAGCCAAAGCTTTAGGATATATTGGTGCTGCTGTTTCGTTTATTGGAATCGGATTAGGCGCTATAATCGGTTTTTAAGAGAAAATTGTAACTTAATTCAGGTTCTAGGTATGTCTAGTAATTTTATCCGAAGGAACTCTATTCCATCATTGTTTCTTCTATTCAGTTTAATTTTATTAAATGGGGTAGGTGTTACCCTTCCGATTCCAAATCTAAAAATTATAGGAGAACAGCATAACTTTCCGTTAATTGGACTTGTAGAAGCTTTTTTTATTATTTTCTCAATGATTTTCTTAATTGTTTGGGGATACTTAGTCGATAAATTTGATCGAAGACCACTATTACTGCTAGCTAATGTTATCTGGTTACTCCCAGCGACTCTCATATTTTTCATTCCTGACTCGTTGTTTATATATGTTTCAGGACGATTAATGATGGCTATAGGGTTAGCTGCATTTTCACCCCTTTCATATTCAATAACTGCAGATTTTGCACATTTTAAAGATAGGGGAATTATTTCTGCGGGATTAAATCTCGCATGGGTTGGATCCAGTGCAGTTGGTATAATTTTAGGGGCTATCTTCACTTCGGATTGGCATTATTCCTTTGGAGCTATCGCCCTAATCGGAGTGATACTCTTCATTGGACAATTCATGATTAAGATCCCTATTCGGGGTGTAAAAGAACCCGCATTTTCAGAGATGGTTGATTTTCAATATCCTTGGAGAATAAATGTCCAGCTTATTCCAAAAATATTTCAGAGTAGGAGCTTATATTGGTTATTGGTTCAAGGGATATTCGCATTAATACCAGGTACTGTATTTACATACTGGTTGGTTTCCTATTTAGCTTCCTCGGAAGGAATGGATATTTCAATTGAACTTGCTAGTGCGATTGCGATTATAATTGCAAGTGGTCGTGCACCAGGATACATATTTTTCGGAAAAATGGGAGATATTTTAGCATCCAAGTCAACTAATTCCACAATTAGAGCGAAGATTGCCGGTTTCGGGATGTTTGGACAATCACTATTCTTTTTTGGGGCAATTTTTATCTTAGCTTCTACTGTAGAAAGCCAATTAATTTTTGCGGTCCTTTTCTGGATAGGTAGTTTTATTGGAGCCGCATCTGGACCCAATAGAACATCCTTACTATTTAATGTATCACTTCCTGAAGTTCGTGGAACATTAGGATCGTTGTATTCACTCACAGATCATTTGGGAGCAGCTCTTGGTGTGTTTGTATCCACATTCGTTCTGCAATTTCTGAACTATCATACGGTCTTTAATTTAAGCTTAATTTTTTACTTAATTGCATCTCTTTGTTGGTTTAGAAGCATTCAGTACATATCTACGGATGAAAGGAAGATCGACACAACCTTGCAAGGAAGGGCAAGTGAGATTCTGGAAAATTAAACGTCTGATCCAGCTAACAAAGATCCAGGTAAATCTATACCTTCTTAGAGAATAAATTCTTGGATCCAAAAGTTTTTACCATTTATCTAACTTTGATATCCTTTGAGTATAATAACGATAAATGGTTGAATAAAATGCCAAAGAACTTATACATACGTTCATTAGGAGTAATGACGTTCTTATGGGGGCTTGTATTTGTAGTAGGGATGGTTTTAGTAGCAGTCATTTCATTTGCTGGAGTTATACCTCCTGGATCAGAGTACCTAATAATAGTACTTCCCGTCTTGTTTGCTTTTCTGATTGTAGGATTACAGTTTTTAATCTCTCCATGGCTCATGGACTTTATAATTGGATGGGTTTACGATGCTACTAAATATCAGGTCGATGAACTGCCTCCGCACATTAGAACGTTCCTTCATCAACAAATGGAGTTACATAACTTTTCTCTAAAGTGGGTAGCGATCATTCACGACAACAATCCGAATGCGTTTACTTATGGTCATACAAAGAAACGTGCTCGTATGGCAATAACTGAAGGGATTCTAAATTATCTAACTGAAGAAGAACAAATAGCAGTTGTTGCTCATGAAGCTGGACATATTGTTCATCGTGATTTCATTTGGATGACAGTCGCTGCAGCCATTCCATTGGTACTATATTCTTTTTATCAGGGTTTATGGACCTACGCACGGGTAAGTACACGAAGTAGTGGTAGTGATGATTCAGCGAACGTTGGAGCTATTGCAGGGGCTGCAGCTATTGGAGCTTTTATCGCATATTGGATATCTCAATACATTGTGCTATTTTTATCACGTGTTCGTGAGTATTATGCGGATAGTTTTTCTGCAGAGGCTACAGGGCAACCAGGTGCACTTTCTCGTGCGTTAGTGAAAATCGCATATGGAATGGTGAAGGAAGATTCTATTAATGCCGAGAAACTGAGTGATGAAAATGCCTCACCTACCGTTCGAAAGCAAGCATCGAAGAAATCTGCTTTTACAACAGGAATGCGTTCTCTAGGTGTATTTGATGTTGCTAGTGCAAAAAACTTAGCACTCTCCTCATATGGCCGAGGTCTGAGTCTCGATAATGAGAGCGTGGCAAAAGCTGCCCAATGGGATCTATCAAACCCTTGGGGAAGATTTCTAGAATTATCATCCACTCACCCTCTTCCAGCTAAAAGAATACTTGCTTTAAACTCAATGCAAGAAGAACGTGGTATTGAACCTGAATTCCCACAAATGGGAAAAATAAAACTTCCAGAAAGTCTTTGGGATGAATTTCTAATTGATTTGACATTATTGTACTTTGCACCTCTCCTCTTCTTACTCCTACCGATCATATTTGCCGTAGGTGCTGCGTATGCAGGAATTAATATTAATATCGGAATCGGGGCTGGAATCTTGCTAGCTGCTTTGGTTTGGAAGCTCCGTAGACGTGAAAAATATCCTAAATTAAGGCTATCTGATCCTGTTGTTACAGTTACTCACTGTTTGACGGATCATACAAAAAATAGCTATTATGAAGCATCTCCTCTTCGTGGAAAAGGAGCTGTATTTGAAGGGACGGTTGTTGGCCGAGGAGTACCAGGATTTTTCTTGAGTGAGGACTTAGTCATTCAAGACGAAACGGGAATTATTACTCTCGATTATAGTCCAATTCTTGGGTTCATGTCTTGGTTTTTTGCGTTGTTCCGTGCTCCAGCCCTTCGAGGGATGAAAATTAGAGCTTATGGATGGTATCATCGCTCTCCAGCGCCTATCCTGCAGGTATGGAAAATCGTGACTGAAGAAGGAAAAACTTTTCATAACAGATGGTCAGGAGCAAATTGGGTCTTCATGTGGTTTATGATAATCATTGGATTGATTTTAATTGCTACTGGGCTATCTGAGCTCCCAGCCTAACCCCTTCTTCTTCTTTCTTTTTTCAGGGTTCCTTTGTTAATAAACCCACAAATTCTCTATAATTTCTTTGTGCTCGTAGTTCTTCTAAATTTAGAATCTTCCAAATTATTCCTTTACTCCCAGAATCAATCTTATTCAACATATTCTGACATTGGGGTTCTTCATTTGTAAATTTTTGTGACGGGTCAGCTATACAGGAGGCTCCAGTGCTCCAATATGGATCCGAGAGTATAGCTCTATTCGTATCACTGACAATAATAGCCATTGCTCCCTCTTTTGCTCGAATAAATGCTAGATTATGCCATATATATTGCCCATAATTGGTATATATACTTTCCGGGACAACTGTTAATGCTGGGACAAATAAAATATCGATTTCTTCAGATATTAATTCTTGTATAAGATTCAGATTCCAGAGATCATTACAGATGCGAATTCCAGCACGGAAATTTCCTATTTTCCAAGTGAAAAGAGCATTACCAGGGAAGATATCTTGCGTTTTTTCATAACCAAAAAGTCTGATTTTGTCGTATTTTCCCACTATTTTTCCTTCTGGATTGAAAATTAATGAACGATTAAAATTGTGATCGTTTTCTTGTACGAGGAAGCTCCCTCCAATGACCCACGCCGAATATTTTAATGCAGTGTTCTTTAGGAATTCCTTGGAGTCGATAAATGACTTCTTAGATGAACTGTTGATTCTTAGCCCATTCCAGTATTCAGGAAAACATATTACATCAATACAGTCTAGTTGATCTAATCTTTCTTGAAATAACCTTTTGTATTCCTGAATATTTTTCTCTAAGTTATGGAGCGTTATATTAGGCTGTAAAGAAACAACTGATAGTTCCTTTTCTAACGTCATGTATTATTCGTCCGGTCTAACACCAGTTCTGCAATATCGATAGTTTTAATCTCTAACCCTTGCATTTTTATATTCTCATCGATGTTTAAAAGACATGAAGGGCAGGCATTAACACAAATATCAACTTCTTGTTCTACTATTTGAGTGATCAATCGGTTTGCAATGTCATTTGCGACTTCAGGGTGGTTTACCTTAATTAACCCTCCAGATCCACAACATAAAGCTTTATCCCTATTGTTAATCAATTCTCTATTCTCAATACCTGGTAGACTTAACAATAATTCTCGTGCGACATCGTACACACCAGAGTGTCTGCCTAGCTCACATGGATCTTTGTAAGTTACCTTAAATGGAGAATCATTTGATAGATTAATCTTTTTAGCTTTAATCAGGTCTTTCATATATTTCATATGTGAAATAACATTGAAAGGAAGATCTTTTCCAGTTAATTGAGGATATTCTTCAGTAAAGACTCGATAACAACCCGCACATGATATAATTAAATCTTTGATTCCGAGTCGTTGAATCTCTGAAATATTATGCTCTGCAAACTCCTTAGCCTTTTCTTTCTGGCCTCCCAATAAATATGGATTACCACAGCAGTATTCACTAGGGGAAAAAATACTAATCTTTTCATTAGCCATTTTTGCCAGTTTTAAAACTGCTGTTGGACCACGTCCAGCTCTACCAGAATATGAATACACACATCCAAGAAAAAATCCTGTTTCATGATGGAGGTTGACCCACTCATCATAAAGCTCCTCAATATCGTAACTCCAGATATCTCTATCTTCTTGGTCTAATCCATAAATATTATGTTCTTTATTCAAATTTTCAAATACTCTAATTGTGTATTTGGGTAATCGATCCTGAACGAGAGTTTTTAATTCCGAATAGACTTTTGTAAGGGGTATATCAACAATGCAATTCTCTTGACAAGCACCACAAAAAGTACAAAGAAATAATCCATCCCTTAATGCATCTAATCCTTCCTCTGAGTCAATTAATCCTTGAGAGAGATTTCGTGCGGTTATTAGTTTCCCCCTACCAGTGACTATTTCATGAAGTGTAGAATGATATGTAGGGCAAGATGCTTGATTATTAACGCAATATGCGCAATATGCGCATATAAATAGCTCGTTATAATACTGTAAGCCTTTCAAGTTCACTTTTACTGAATCCTAGTAAGAGAAGGTTTCTTTATGTTTTTTGGATTAAGATTAGTTCTTACATGTAATAGCATAGGAATGGTTTATTTTAAGGTGTCGTAACGAGATGAATAATTTCGAAATCATCTATTCTAAAATGGTACATAACCGTAGCTCATAAGAAATTCCTGTTCTTCTGGTGTAAGCGTTTGCCCCTTCTCTTTTTTCTGTAAAAGCAACTGAATCTTCTCTTCGATTTTCCCAAAAGTTTTTTGTTGGGATTCTGTCTTTACTTTCTTCTTAACTTGGACTATCTTTGCTTTTAATGAGTCCAATTCCTCTTGTTTGGCTTGGACATCTTCCTTTAATGCTTCTACACGTTGTAAGTGGTTAACAAATTCTTGATGTGCCGTATCTTCCTCTTCTTTTAATGGACCAATTCTAGTATATAATTTCTGAATTTTCGATTGTACTTCCTTCTTTAGACTTTCTTCTTGAGAGATCTTCTTTTCAATACTAGATATTTCCTCTTGAATTTTGTCTTTTGATTTAGGGATGTCTCCAAGGTAATCAGCCACGATGGCTTCATTTCGTTTTTCCAGAAGTACAATTCGTTCCTCGATTCTCTTTATCTCATCAATGAGAAGTCCTTCTTCTTCTCTATCTAGCGAGCTAGTCTGCTGTTTAAATTCCAATTCGTATAAGTGAAATTTTAACTCTACAATGGTCAATTTTTCAAGATCTGCGTTTGAAAGAAGTTTAAATGGAGATCCTTCACTACGTTGCGCTTGGCGACGAAGAAAGTCGCGTCGTTTCTTTAATCCTTCCAGCACCTCTTTTTTTGAATCTCTCCCATCTACTTCTGGTGTTGCTTTCAGAATTAATGCCTGTCTTTCTCCTTTAAACCGATCCCGTTGTTTCCTAAAGCGAGTGGTTAGCTTTTGTTCTTGATCTAATTCTTTCCTCAAAGTTTTGATTTGACCAATTAATTCCTTCTGCTGATCATAATATAATTTTAATTGATCGCTCGAGTCTGTCATATAATTATCGCCGGAATTTCAATGTTAAATCGTGATTGGAAGCCGTGGATAAACTTATGGGATCATTAGCGTTTTGAATTGATATTACTTCAAATATCTGTAATCAAATGCATCCATTTTTACAAATAAACCTAGAAATAATAGCTTATCTCTTTCTCAATGATCTTGGTTAAGGACTAGACTAACGGTTAATCTTATGAAATGGTCATCACTTTTAAAAAGAAATGAATGGTAATCTGAGATAACTCATCTAGCCTTTTTTTTCATTAATACTAGAGTTGAATTTATGGATTTCTTTGAAACTATAATCAAAAACAAGAGATATAACTCTTTTCAATCAGGAGAATCTCTTACTCAAGATCAATTAAAACAATTACTGGCATGTGCTCAGCTAGCTCCATCATTGAGTAAAATTCAGAATTTTGCTTATATCATAATCACGGATCCCAATTTAAAATCTATAATTGCGGAAAAAATAGAAAAAACTGACACTGATGTAACAAATGCGGCTGTAATCTTTGCAATAGTAGTTGTTCAGGATGAGAACGATGATAAAAATATCGTTGATGCAATTATTGCTAGTAATCAACTCATGCTGGCTGCTACTGCAATAAACTTAGGTACAGATCTGATAGTTGATTTTGATGATTCTATCGATGAAATACTTGGATTAAACAATGAATTGTCAATTATAGGCCTTGTTCCTATAGGTACAACCATGGACAAGGGGTACCAAGGCTTAAAACGGTCAATAAGTGACCTAGCGTTTCATAACACAATAAATTCAAAGTTTGAATTTGTTTAAAACAGTAATATGAGGTTGAAACAGTTTCACAAATCCAAGAAGTATATTTCCTGATCGTAAAAATTGGAGGAAATTTCTCTTCAATCGAATCTACAATTATTGACTCTTTAGAGGATTATCATGATGTTGTTTTTAATGAAGATATGTCAGAATGTCTTATAGGGGATTCAAGCAGGTGGAGTGAATGGTTACCTATCGTTAATAAGAGTAGATTTCAAAATATTGATAGTGCAGTTGATTATGAGAGAAAACTCTCTCGAATCGTTGTCCTGAAAGATGAAGAAAGAGCTAGACGGATTGCGCTAATTGTGGATTTAATTTTAGGAGTAGTAAAAGATTTAGAAGAGGGAGAAACTTTGATCGATCAGCATTTTCCCAAAAGAAAAAATCGACTATCTGAATTTAGTATTACATATCCTTTTATTACATAAACCTAGTATATTAGATAAAGACGAAGTCAGAGGGGTCTTACTAGTTTGGAAGTTAGACAAAAGAAGGTATTTTGCCTATTTCGTGACGTGAATAGCCTGGAAACTTTCTTTTTAAGTGATCTTGCCCAATCTGATATTTTTCGTTGTATTATCACAGTTCTAGATGAAAATAAGAAGTCCATCACCTTTCAAGACGAGATTACTACGAAATATGATATAAAGCAGATAAAAGTCCCCTCTAATAGACGAAAAAAGACTTTTCCTTCCCTAATTCAGAAAAAAACTCTGAAATGTTTGACTGAACTCCCAAAATCCGAGCATGGAATTCATATCTTTTTGGATTTTATGAACATCAAATTGTCTGAAAAATATGTTTCAGATCTATTAAAACTTGTAGAAAACTACTTGATAGAAAAGAAGTATTTATATACAATTTTTGCGATTTTTAATGAAAAATTCTTGTCAAAACGGTTATCTCGTCAATTAACATTAAAATTCCCCTTTTTGTGCTTTACACCGTCCCAGATTCATCCCAATTTCTTTTATGACGAAAACTCTGAGAATAAATTTCCTGAAACACTTCGAGAACTGTATCAACCAATTCATATTTTGATTAACGAACTAAAAGCCGAAAAATTAGAAGCTGAAAAATTAGAGAAGCAATTATTCCAATTATCTACTCAATGTAACATCTTAGAGTCAACTTTATCTTTTTATTTAGCGCAAGAAAAGAAATTACTAAGTACAGAAGAAGTACCAGCCGATTTAATATCTTTAATGGAATTTCATTCATTAAAACAGAAATACAATCAAAAAACTCAGATTTTATCAACCGTAATTCATGATCTAAAATCACCTTTAGCATCAATCCAAGGCTATTCCGAAGTAATTCTTCATGGTTTATCAGGGCCTGTTACATCAGACATGAAGAAACAACTTGGTACAATAATAGCAAATACTCACCGTCTCACACGAATGATTGATAGCCTGCTAGAATTTGAACAATATGATCAGTCAACGTATATTGCCGAAAGGGGAACTTTTGATCTAATTTCAATTCTTGAAGATGCTAAGATGGCTGTTCTTCCCCAAATGATACATCGTGGCCAGAAAATCTCATTTTTCGTACCAAAATCTTTAGAAATCGTTGCAAATAAGGAACTGATAGTGAGAGCGATACAGAATCTGTTAGATAATGCAATCAAATATTCTCCACCAGAAAAGGGGCATGTAGAGGTATATGTGGAAGAAAACTCTGCTGGAAGGCAAAAAATGGTTATTATCAAGGTGAAAGATAATGGATTTGGATTCCGAAAGTCTGATTTAAAGAAAATTTTTCAACCATTCTCCCGATTTGAGGCCCACTCCAGATCCACAGGACTAGGGCTGTCTATTACCCAAAAAATTATTGAGGAAATACATGGTGGACAAATAAGTGTGAAATCAGCTGGTAGAAATAAGGGAAGCACGGTTGAAATAATATTGCCCAAGTCATAACCTCTGTACTTTAACATTCTAATAGTACAGAGAAATTACCTAATCCTTAAAAAAGATCAAAATAACGGTTGAATGGGAAACGGAATTGACTGGAAATCCTCTAAAACAACTCGAACAGGAATACATCCTTCTCATACTCCAATATTTACATTTAAATCCGCGAGGAAAAACTTTCAGCCAAATCTGTGCCTCAATTGAACATGATGCAAATCCCAAAAATGTTACTAAGAGCTTAAAGACACTGACGTCAATAGGATTAATTTATGAAATTAAAACTGAAGATAACACTGAAATTCTTTATGTCTTATCGAATCGAGGTCGATACGCTAGTGAAATCGTCTGGGATCTCTTTCGTATCATTCTTAACCCTCATGAGGCAGATGAGGATAATTCTGATCTTTTAGATTTCTATCGGTAAATTTTCCAGTAATCATTTTTAAAATTACGATTTTTTTGTCTCTAAATCTCTTGTGAAGTATCTGAAATCGTCTAAACAAAGATATTAATTAAGGTTCTACATCTTGTATTATGTCTTATGCTGATCCTAAAATGCAAGCTTTGTTGAAAAAGCAGAAATATCAAATTTCGGGAAAGAACACGGCAGTAAAGAAATGTAGATGGACTCATAATGCTCTGAGGGAGAATAGATTCTGCTACAAGCATTTTTATGGAATTAAATCACATCAATGTATACAGTTTTCTCCAGTATTAATCTGTAATTTCTTATGTAAATTTTGCTGGAGAATACACGAATCAGATATAGGGGTAAAGAACATGTTTCAAGGTTATGATCCTCAAGATCAGAAAAAGTTAGAAGAAATGTTCGATTCTCCTGAAGAAGTAGCTGATTCGTTATTTCTTAGTCAGCAAAAGATTATATGTGGTTATAAGCCTTATGTTCCTTCAGAGAAATATGATGAAGCAATGAATCCGAAACATGCTACTTTAAGCTTAACAGGGGAACCTTTTCTCTATCCTTGGGTTCCTGAATTAATCCAAGAACTAAAAAATCGATCTCTTACAGTATTTATCGTCACGAACGGAAGTGTCCCCCGAACACTTCGATCTATTCTTGAAAAAAAGGCATATCCAACTCAATTATACATAACTCTTCCTACACCAGGCTTAACGAATTTTTTGAAGGTACATCGTCCTTTGGAGAAAGAAAAAGCTTTGGATCAAATATATGAGAGTCTTAGAATCATTGGTAAAGGAGTACCTTTCCGAACTGTGGCTCGATTGACAGTTGCAGATGGATTAAATCTTATAGATCCAGATGGTTATGCCAAGATGATTACTGAAATGATGAAACCATCATTCATAGAAGTGAAAGGAGTTGTGCACGTTGGTGCAGCAGAAAAACGCTTACCACGAAGTGCCATGCCATCACACACTAAAATTCTTAATTTTTCAAAAGAACTAGAAAAACTAACTGGTTATAAAATTGTGGCAGAATCTGAAGTTAGTCGATTGGTTATATTGTCAAATGGGTCTGAACCTCTACTAATCCCTGGACTGGATCAATCATAACATTTTTGTCCATTCTATATTGGTTTTCAGTTTTAGATACACAACTTTCGAAATTATGATTCATCACTCTAGGTTCTACTCCTTGTAATAACATTAATAGAATAGTTTTTTAGGAGGATGACCGATACAATAACCTAACGAAAGACATGGGGAATTACTCGTGAAGTTGACGGAAAAAACGATTGATTCAACAACCGGCCTGAAGATGAAATCGGGTTCAATAGTTGAATTACATGTGATTCATAGTGAAAATAGCGATGAAAAAAGTTTAATGATTAAAACAGATGAAGGAGTTCTCTCCCTTGACCAAGACGATATCTATAGTTTTATGGAATTATTTAGCAAATTTCTGGAGAGCTTTTGAACTTAAGGATTGAAAATCAATGGATGTTGAATACCAAAAAAAGGAAGTAACTTGGTGTCTAGATCGTGTTGGTCCAAGAATTTGTCTTAAAGCAACGGCCATCAATGATAAACTCCAAAAGCTTGAAATCACCAGTGATGAATTTAAATTAGAATTGGAAAATGAAGAAGCAAGGGAATTTCTTGGAGTTCTACAGAGAATCACTTCGTTAAAACCCAAACTTACACAGGTATCCAAACCTCTACCGCCGACTCCCATAATACCTGAGAAAATAGAACCATCTGTTCCTCATTTTGAGAAATCTGAGATTGAAGTGGTAGCAAGTCCTATAGTGAGCGAACCAATACAGAAACCCACTCCAAAACTTAACACAGCAGAAATTTTAGAAGTTTTAAAACAATCAGAAAGTAGTCTGAGTGAAGAGAGGATTTCTTTTCGGAAAAAATTTGCAGAAAATGAAGCACTTGAAAAGAAAGTAGCTACTCCGATAGAAACACCACAGGTTCAAGAAGAGACGCTACCTGAAATCTCTATTGAGGAAGATGTTAAACCACCAGAAATTTTTACAGAAAAAATGGATACTGCATCATTTTTCAGAGATGTAGAGGATAAATCACCCTTAGAACAATTACTCGAAGAAAATAAAAAAATATCACAGGATATAACATTGGAAGAGACACCCTTAATGGTATCAAAGGAACCCGATCAAGAAACCGAGATTACCCAAGAACGAGAAGAACAAGTACAGTTCAGTCTAGATGACTTGAACACCTCGGCTTTTTTAAGTAAGTTTAGCTCTAAAACTTTTGAGGAGGAGTTGGAGGAACAACAACTACAAACTAGTGAAGAAACTCAACCAACCGAACCTGAACATCAAGAAGAAGAACCTGTCGAACGTAGTACCTTTTTGAGTGAGGAAGACAGAAAAAAAGAAATTGAACGAGAACGTGCTGCGCGAAAAAAGAGATTATGGGAACTAACTCGCGGATTTTAGATTTTCATTCAAATCAATTCTAATTTTCTCTGGGATAAAACATGCTTAATTCTAATTTTCTCAAACCAGAAATTGCTGTTGTTCTTCATGCATATCAACCACCAACTCAAAAGCAAGAAGTATTGGCTCGAATAATAGAGAATTGCTACCTACCTTTTGCAAATATGCTCGAAGAGAATCCAGAGTTTAAGGTTACTTTGAACTTAAATGCAAGTTTAACAGAAATGCTTGAAAAGGAAAATACAAACGTTATCGAAAGATACGCAAGTTTAGCTAGAAATAATCAAGTGGAATTTCTTGAATCAGGTGCCTTTCACCCAATATTACCTCTTCTTTCAGAAAGAGAATCTCGTTACCAGATTACACTGAATCATCGAATTAATCTCAGAATCTTTGGATCAATTTGGCGACCAGTCGGATTTTGGCCTCCAGAATTGGCTGTATCAATGGATTTGTTGAAACAACTTGAACATTTAGGATATCAGTATACTATTGTACCTGAAATTTCCCTACGTCAAACTAACATACATCCAACTCCTTTACTTGAAAGAATCCCAACTCTCTCGTCATTACCAGGTTTGGCATTGGTTTATCGGAATCGTGATATCTCAAATAGCCTTTCCTTCAAAAAATATTCAAAGGTTGATAATTTTTTTGAACATGTAGACCATGTAAGGGGTAAGCGACATCAAAAGTCATTTTTAATTCTTGCCACCGACTTGGAAACTTTTGGGGAGCATCATAAAGGATATGTGGATTTTCTCAGACAAATTTTTGACAAATCTACCTCTTGTACAATCAAAGATGTCTTATCTTTACCAAGAGATGAAATTTCGGAATTTGATGCAAGTAGTTGGAGTACCTCAGAAGAGAATCTTAACAGAAATATTCCCTATCCTCTATGGGCATTTCCAGGAAATTCTATTCACGAAATCCAAAACCTACACACTGAAATTCTCTCCGAGACACTCAAATATCTATTGAACACTAAGAAAGACCAAACCGCTGAAATCCAACAGGTAATGAAGGAGGTTGCTAAAGCCCAATATAGTTGCCAAACATGGTGGGCATCGGTGAAAGATCACTTTAGCAAAGAATTAATATTATTAGGGTTTCAAGAGCAGAAACGTGCATTGAAAATAATATTAAATGCTATTGATTCTGATTTCTCCCATACAATAATCACTGCAACATCTGAACGACTTGAAGAACGGTTGAATCACTATTTAACGAGAACTAACTAAGCATTATGTTCAGGAAAAAGGAATATGCCTTTTAAAAAATTAGGTATCGAGCTTTTGAGTAATCTTGTGAGCTTTAAGACAATTAATAATCCATCAGAGATGTTATTTCCTGATTCGGAAATAATATCTTTCATACAAAAGACTGTTCAACAATGGAATCCAGAGTATCAATCAAAGATTTTTCATACTGATCAATATCACTCTATTTATATTGCGAGCGATTTAGAGACTCCAAAAGAGATTTTATTCCTTGGACATCTCGATGTTGTTCCAGTAACAGATAAATGGGATTCTAATCCATTTGAACTAACAATAAAGGATAATAAATTAGGTTTTGCAAGAGGATCAAAAGATTGTAAAGGATCTGTTGTCCCTGCCCTATTATTGATTAATAAAATTAACAATAACTCAAAAATACCCTCTCTAGTAAAAAAAATAGGAATATTTCTATCATCAGATGAAGAAACAGGGGGACAATATGGTGCTAAGAAATTCTTTGAATATGCCAAAGAAGCCAAAATTCTTCCAAAACAAGTGATTAATGTTGATGGAGGAGCAAAAGTTGTATTTAAAAGACGAGCAGGTTTCAATTTACGATTGATTATTGAACCTGCAGTTAAGAACACATTTGCGACTTCTCAAAAAAACACTTTTGAAACAAACATATTATTTGATAATAACCGGCACAGTGCCTATTTTTTCCCTGGTGTGGACTCTCACGCGTTACTAAAGTTATCTAAATTCCTCCATCTCCATTCTCATCTTAAGGTTAAGGAAATTTCAGGCGATTGGGTTAAAGGAAATGTGATCCCAAACAAAATACGGGTTACTCTTCTTGATCCGCATTCCCCTTCTAATACCAGACATAAGATTAGCTACGATCAGAACTTAACCAAAATTTTACAAAGACTGCGGAGTTTAGGTCAGTTAAATATCAAAACGGAGAAAATGAGTGATTATGGCGTTACTATCAATCCGAATCTCTTATCTCATTCAGAAATGAAAGGTACTGAGATTCAGTTCGATATACGTGCATTTATATCATCCGAGAATAAAGAAGAGCTAACATCTGCTATAGAAGCGCGTTTGGGATCGTTTACTGATCAAGTCCAAATTGAATGTAAAGGTTCCTCGGGTTATTTCTATACAGATCCTACTGATCCATTGGTTACAATTTCAACGGAGGTATTAAGGAAACACAATCTGATGGAAAAGGAAGAACCACCTAGAGAGCAGGAAGGAGCATCAGATGCTCGGTATGCATCGATGTACGGAGTACCAGTAATAGATTTAGGGCCTAAAGGAGGGAATATTCACGGAGACAACGAATATATCGATCTAGATTCCATGGTACAGTTCTCCTCAATTTATGAGGATATTGTAACAAATTTACTGAATAGGGAATAGAATGTGTGATTTTTCGCTTATTTTTTCTTACTTATCTATCGAAAAAAGATATTAGCTGATTTCAGACCAAAAAACCTAAAGCATCGGATAGTGTAGTTCCGCTCGTAGAGGATCAAAACAATGGGAAAAAGGTTCCTTTTCACTTTTTTGGCTTTGATTTGTCTTTTATTGATTAGTATTCATGATATAAATTACATAGATCATACATTAGACGAGAAAGAAGAAATTAATCCACCTAGAGTAGAAACAGCTAAAGCTGCGAATTATGTCTTTCTCCAGTCTCCTGAAAATGGTTCTGTTCTTACTTCTGGCACTGAAATCTTCCTGGAAATCGATGATTCCTTGCTATTAAGAGTTGATTTTAATTGGAATTTTCAAGCCAACTTTTCTTTTCTTCCCCCTTACATAACTGTGTTACCTCCAGGAGATGGACTCCATGTATTACATGTTTATGCATTAGACAACCTAGATATCTGGGAATATCAAAAATTCCATTTTACTACAGATGACACACCCCCTATCATACAATTAGAATCAAATACGAATACTACTATACAAGCTCCTAACACTCCAATAAACCTAATAATAAATGATACCAATCTAGAAGGAGTGACATATCATTGGAATGATGATAATAACATAAGTTTGGGGTTTCCTTTTACAGTCTATCTTCCTTTTCAAGATGGAAACCACATTTTAACGGTTTATGCAATAGATATGGCTGGTAATTGGGGATTAGAGAGATTTTTATTTACGGTACAAATAGAAATTGCTCCTGATACTGACAATGATGGATTGGATGATTATATTGAATTCTTCTTAGGGACGGATCCGGGTGAGTCAACAGATACCCTCTTTGGGTTTCCATTAGTAATATCTGATTTAGAAGAAGATACTCCAGATGATTACTATACAGTACTAGTATCTCATGACCATATAGTAGCTCAGAATTGGATTATTGGAATGGTGGATGAAAAGGGGTTCGAGGATGAAACTGATTCCTACATCTTCACCTCTGAAATTCGTACAACAGGGAAAGTAGTATTTCAAAGTAACGTTCCTGGGATACAACTTACCTTATTTGATCTAGAAGGCAGGATAAATATCTCGACTGATCTAGGTTTGAATAGTATACAATTGGGAATTGGTGCTAGTGATTCCTCATTTCTCGAATACATACCGAATGCATTACCCTATTTAGTTGAAATTCCGATTCCCCTCGCAGTCGAGTTATTCATCATTCAAATTGATGGAGGCTTTTCAGGTAGTTCATTATATTCAATTTGGGTTGAACACACACCTCTACAACCACATATGGAACTATTAAGCATTATTTTTAATTTGATTCTATTTATTGGTTTCCCCTTTATGTTTTTTCTAATTCTACGTTGGGAAAATAGACGTTTAACAAAGAGACTACAAAAAATAGAACAAGTGGATGAAACAGAGCTTGAGTCTTCTTCCGATAGTAGTCTCCCAAAGAAATTCCCACCAATTGTCAAGGTTAGGTTTTCTGAGTGGATATTTTCTAGTTTTGTACTGTTCATTATGGTATTATTATTCACTGAGCTAAGTAGAGAGAAATTTCAGAACCAAGTTTCAGTTCTCACAGCTAAAGGATTTGTGGATCTAGGTTATCGCATTTTCTTCCTTGCTGTGACACTAATTATCATTGGAATCGTTCTTTCTGTTATTAATTGGGTTAAGAACCGGATTAGCAATCAAGGTTCAATGCATCAGAGAAAGGGTCTCATAAGTTGGGTCACAGGTTTAACTCTGAGAGTACTACTGATCTCTATTGTATACGTTTTACTATGGATTGGATTTATCGAATTAATTATCCTGGTAAAGACCAATGTTTCATCTTTATCCTCATTATATGAGATTTTGGATCTATTTGAGGTTTTTTTCGCTCAAGATCTTTCTGTTCCCCCCTCAGTTGAGGAATTAACATTTTTGAAGTCCATGGGGGTCTTGGAATTAATTTTTATAGTGTTTACAATTCCTCTCGCGTTGTACATGTTTGTTCTAAACTTTGCGGGAGGAACCTCAATTAAAAAGATATTTAGAGCAAGTGAAGAAAGAAAAAGTCGTTGGAATTATAAGACAATCATATTGGGTTTGAGTCTCTCAATAGAGATATATCGGATATTCTCGAACCTGGTAAATTTCTTAATTTCAATATTTTTTTCCGAAAATAGCACATTCTTTTTCATTCAGATTTCTGAACTTCCTTGGTGGCATCAGTTGGTCACATGGATCAGTCAAGAGACATTAATTAGTACACCAGTTCTTTATGGTTTGTATTTTGAATTACAAGGAATTTTCTTTGCATGGGTGATTTACACAAGTCTACCGACCTTTTTTAGAAGATTTATGGCTGGATCAGGATTTTCAAAATCGATTACAAGAATTGGTTTTTTCCTATTAGGAATGTTTGTAATCTTTTTACGTACATTACATCTATTACTACTTATCCCAATAGGAGTGCCCAGCTTCCCATTCAGTGTAATTCTCACAGACCCCTTTTCAATTCTCCTTCTAGTTGCAATGATATCAGAATCAATCGAAATTCTAGGATTTATACTAGGAATGTTGTTTGTGTTTTCTCTTAGAACAAGTCGGAAGGATGCGCTTAAGAGTGATGATTCCATTAGTCAATTGATATCTATTGAAGAACCCAAAACACTAATTGAAACGGAAACTTCAATAGTTTATCAGATTGAAGAAGAATGATTTTCCATCTGAAGCAATCTGAAAATAGAAGTTTTCTTTATAGAGAGCTGTAATATGAATGAAAATTACACCATTAGGAACTTAAGTTCTTTCACTAACTACCAAATAATATCTTTCCAAAAATAAATGATTCCCAATGACATTAGAACTAAATCAAATCTATAACATGGATTGTGTCGAAGGTCTATCTCAACTCGAGAGAAATTCAATAGATCTCTTACTAACTGATCCACCCTTTGGAATAGATTTCCACAAAGTGGGAAGCCAATACAATAGAAAACAAAAAGAACTTGGTAAAATGTATCATGAGGTTCCTGCTAGTGATTATTACGAATTTACATTGAGTTGGCTGAGTAAATGTCACAAAGTAATGAAAGCTGAGGCCAGTGGTTTTATATTTAGTGGCTGGAATCATCTGGGAGATATATTGAACGCATTAACAGAGCTTAAGTTACGTATTATTAATCACTGCGTCTGGAAGTTTCAATTTGGCGTATTCACAAAGAAGAGGTTTGTAACGAGTCATTATCATATCTTATACTTCACAAAACTAAAAATTAAAGATGATAAGCAGAGAACTTTCAATAGGATTCCTGAATATAGTAGTTCTCCAGGAAAACTGTATTTTGAAGATGTCTGGAGAATTAAACGGGATTATCAGAAAGGGGGAGAAAAAACTCCTACCCGTCTTCCTCTGGCTGTTACTGACAAATGCATAAGAATGGCGAGTAATGAGGGTGATACAGTACTTGAACCATTCCTAGGAAGTGGAAGTGTAGTTTTATCAGCTATTAAATATAAGAGAAATTATGTTGGATTCGAAATCTCTGAAAAAATATTTCAAATTGCACAAAAACGGATAAATAGCTTGGAAAAAGACCTTAATTCTAAAGACAAAAGCTTAGAATTTTGGCTTAACCAAGATGGAAAATAATAATTCAATTAATAGAGAAAATTGTTCAGATTAAGAACTTAAGGTTGATATTGTGTAGATTTCGGTGATGGCAAATGGTTATCCTAGTTACCGGTGGTACAGGTCTAGTTGGATGGTTTCTGTTAGAAAAAATTGCCTCTACACCATCATTACATGAGAAAGGTTGTCGTGTTATTGTTCGTAACTCTGAAAGTAAAGAGAGGGTTGAAAAGCTAGGATTATCCCCAGTGAAAGCTGATTTAAATGATGTACCTAGTTTAAAGAAAGCAGTTGAAGATACAAGCTCAGTCATTCATCTTGCAGCAAGAGCGGATGATTGGGCCTCATGGAATGAATTATACAAAGCAAATGTGGAGGGGTTACAAAATCTAATATCTGTATGTAGAAATACAAATACTGATCCTTTTATCTCTCATACGAGCACTACAGGTGTATATGGTCATTATATTCCAAGTACACCAATTAAAGAGACATATCAGTTTAATCCCACAAGTATTTATCAAAAAAGTAAGTATTATCAAGAGAAATATCTTTGGAAACTAAAAGATGAAGAGGGATGGGACAATTTTAGTCTTGTAAGATCCCCCAGTATTATCGGGCCAAGAGATACAAAAACTATAAGCGAAGTATTTAGACTGGTTTACGAGCATAAATTCCCTATTCTAAGAGGGGGTAATATGTACGCTACATTTATTCATCCTGTAGACCTAACTACTGCTTTACTTTTGCTAGATTCTTCTAAATCAAATTCAAGAGGACAAGCATATAATATAAAGTCCTTTGAGTGTAAAATGATTGATTTTTTGGAATATGTGGTAAAATTAACTAAACCCGACAAACCTCCATCCTCTATGAATTATCGATTAGTCTACACTATCGCTTTGTTATCTGAATTCTATTCTAAACTGACTGGGAGAAAAACGAATCTGAACAGATATAGAGTAACTAAATTCGCGAAAACAAGGCGCTATGATGATACTAAAATAAGAACAGAACTTAATTTTTCACCAGAAAAGACCATGGAGATTACTCTTGATGAATCATTTACTTGGTTAACAGAGCAGGGTTTATTCCCGCCAAGGTAAGAAATCCCTCAAGATGACTTTTGTTTATTAGATATTGTCTAGAAGCTGTAATAGTAACCGAGAGAATATTTGAACATTTAGCTATAAATAAAAAATATCATGATTTCAGATGAATCGGATTTTTGTCCCCAATGACATGACTTTGGAAGTACCCACCTATGAACGATGAGAATACAGATCCATTGCTTACAGCGCGGGTATTATTAGTTGAGGATTCAAAAGATCACCAATTTTTGTTTATAAAACGACTTAATAATCTTGGAATCCATAATATTACAATAAGTGAAACGGGAGAACAAGCCATTGATAAAATCAAAGGTGATCCTGATTTCGACTTAGTACTTGTGGACTATAATTTGCCAACTGGAATTTCTGGTATTGAGGTGATCCGTGAAATTAGAAATCTAAATCCAGAGATACCAATAATCATGGTGACTGGCTTGGGCTCTGAACAAATTGCCGTACAAGCAATGAAATTAGGGATTCAAGATTACATCACCAAAGTGGACCTTCTACAAACGGATCTCAGTGATATTATTGTTCCTCTGTTACTCGAACGAAAAGTTCAACAGGAAACATTATTGGCTAAACGGTTAAAGTCTGATCCAACTCAACTGTCAATATCTGTATTTAAATTTGGACAAGTAGGCCCAGAACCATATCTCACTTCCCCTCTACCCTTCGAAAGTGCTTTTGAATCTGAACAAAGCCGAGAAAGTTTCCTTGTAAAGCTTGGTACACATTATATGTCAGCAACGGGTACAGGACATAACTATGCACAGGGACTCTACGAACTCCCTGTACCAAGTCATAGGGTAGATATTGCCTTAGATGAACATGAAGATCAAGATAAACCCCCTAATCCCTTTAGCAAGTATCATAGTTTAGTTTATGGATTTAGGATGACCGAAAAAGATCATTTTGATGAGCGAATCAAACTTAATAACTCCATGAATTACGGTTTGGTTGTTGTAATCTTTCCTATACTCTATCGTTCTATATTACCAAATAGGTCTATAATAGAAAGACGATTGAGTGAGTTGTTAAGCTCCTATCAAGATATGGAGGAGTTAAATACTGCATTTTTAAAACGAGCACAGAATATCTTTTTCATAACATCATAAAGAAACTTCAAGTTTTGGAATTCTCTTCTGAAAATTCTCTTTGAATTGTCTGTAGAGAAGATGCTAGAGAAGCAATGAGTCTTGCCAAATAAGAAAAAGACTTTACTATTTCTCTATTAGATGTTTGTACACCTAATATTTCAGATGATGGATCCTCTGATTTTAATAACAAGAATAAAATGCCATTTTCTTTTTCTGAATCTATCATTACAATGTTGGGTCGATTTTTTAAGAATTTACCGAAAGGATCTATCAGTTTATCAAGGTTTACGTCCATAGTTTGAAACATTGGAAAATTCAAGATATTTTCTATTTTATTTAGACTGATGCCTGTTATTGAATCCGAAATCTCATCTAGTAATATATCTTCTGATAATGTCAGATATTCTTCATCTGTTAATACCAGTGAAACATTCACACCGCGCTGCCGAGCTTTTTTCAGCTCTTCTCCAATCGGAAGTATAAATAAAGGTAAAACATTTGAAAAGATTTGATCAGTTGCTGTTTCTATGTTCTTCCTTAATAAACGAAAGATATGTTGCTTTCCTCTTATTATTTGGATTTGATGTATTAACTCATTATCTTCTTCGTAAACTAAAGTATTAGAAATATGCTTAAATTGATCTAAAACTCGTATGGTAGCATTATCAATTGGATCCGTTAATTGTTGCTTTAATAACGCCACTAATTTTTCAGGTTCATACAAAAGACTATACATATTTGCAGAACCAGTAATTTCATCTACTTTTACTACTCCTAAACCAATTAAAGAGTCAAGAACTTGATAGATCTTATTGCGTGGTACTTGAGATATCGAGGTTAGCTTTGAAGTCGGCATTGCATGCCCTGATTTGACTAAAGCTACTAATACTCTAGCTTCATATTCCTTTAAACCTAACCTTGCTAAATCTGTAACCAAGGAAGAATGTTTGTCCTCCATATACGATTCAATCTCCAATAGGAATTGATCTTATTCTTTGAAACAGATATTGTAGGGGATCAGAAGTCTTATAAATGTTGCCACCCACAGTGAATACAGAAATAAGTTCAAATAAAAGAGAACAAAGCTCAAGAAAATTAGAGGAAACTCATTTAGATCAAAATATTTAAGCTAAAACTATTCCGAAATTCAATAAAATAGATAATTTTTCCTCATATAAAATGAACAGGTGTAACGATTGACTTATGATGTAGAATTAAAAGGGTTAAGTAAGAAATTTGGTCCAGTGACAGCTGTAGATAATATAGATTTAGAAATTAAACAAGGAGAAATTTTTTGTTTAGTCGGACCTAACGCGGCCGGTAAAACCACAACGATAAAATTAATTCTCGGTATTCTTAAACCTGAGAAAGGTGAATCTAGTATTCGGGTGAGAGGTTTTAATATTCCACAAGAAAAAAAGAAACTTAGGAGAATTATTGGCTATCTTCCACAAAGAAAAGCACTCTATGATATGCTTACTGCCCGTGAGAATATCGAATTCTTTGCTAAAGCCAAAGGATTATCAAATGAAGAAGCAAAAAATAATACAAAAGATCTAATTAAAAGGTTATCCCTTACAGATCATCAAAATAAGCTAGCAGTACATTTATCTGGCGGAACGCAACAACGAACTGCTTTAGCATCTGCTATGGTAAGTAAACCCCAAATAGTCTTTTTAGATGAACCTACTGTTGGTTTAGACCCTGTATTAAGAAGGGAATTTTGGGAATACTTTAAAAAGATCGCTCAGTCCCAAAATACTACTATTTGTGTGACAACTCACTATTTAAATGAAGCAGAATGGGCTGATCGAGTAGGAGTTATGAGAGATGGGAAAATTATTGCTATAGAGACACCCCAGAACCTCATGGAACAAACAAACCAGAGAAATATGGAAAATATGTTCTTTGAATTACTAAAGGGGGAAATATCATGAGACTAACATTTCTTATTATGAGGAGACTTTTTCGTACTTTAGTACGAGAACGTAGAACGATTGGTCTCGTTTTAGTCGCCCCAGTTCTTTTCATGGTTATGTACGGAATAGCATTTGGAGGAGCAATTGAACATGTACCTATCGCAATTGTCAACTTGGATAGTGATGCTGAAGTGGTAATAACTCAAACTATCACTGTAGGAATATTTGAAGTAAATATTACGGTGTTTAACGAAACCGTTTTAGCACTAGGTGATGCAATTACAGATACACTTCATGTGGATGACACGAGTGTAGATGTAACTATGTATACTGATTTTGAGGAAGCAAAGAGATCTGTTGAAAATAAAGAATATACTTGTGCTCTCCTTATCCCTGAGAATTTTACGTATAATTTAGTCAGTCCACGGGGAGAAAACATCTCGTTAGAAATATATATTGATAATTCGATCCCCCAAGTAGGAGGAGTTGTCCTCCAGGCAATTCAAGAGTCTTTTCAGGAAGCTACTAGTGATTTTAGGGGCAATCTTGGGTTTAATATTAATTACGCTTACGGAGAGAATATTTCAACGATAGACTTCTTCACCCCAGGGATGATTGTATTTGGAGTATTCTTTTTCTCGTTCATTCTTGTGATTATGACATTAATCGAGGAAAGGAGATCTGGAACGTTATCATTACTTCTACAATGTCCTTATGATAAAATTGAAATTATTCTAGGATATTTGGGTGCATTTGCAGTGGTTAGTGCTGTCCAAACAACTTTAATTATAATTGTTGCAGGAGTTGTATTCCAAGTCACACTCGGAGCTACGATTGCAAATTATATTTCATTGTATATTGTAGCAATTATTTCTGGATGGACTGGGTTAGTACTTGCTATTTTTCTTTCAGCTTTTGCTAGATCCGAATTTCAGGCTGTACAATTCATACCAATATCTATAATACCAATCTTGTTACTTTCGGGTATCGTTATCCCCCTTAACCAGATTCCTGAGATTATAAGGTGGATGAGCTACTTAATGCCTACTTCTCATGCAGTGGATTTATTGAGGAAAATCTCAATAGAAGGATATATCCTTGAACCTTCAAATTTCGGCTTTTTATTTCAAATTGGGTTCTTAATTCTTCTTGTCGTTGCAAGCAGGTTAACTTTGAAGGAAAGTTGAAATTATATCATATTATTGAATATTACATAGAGAAATAAAAGTTCAAATTTGTGAAAGGATCGTAATAAGATCCTTTCCAACAGAGGGGATTATCGACATTGGTTCATATCCCACCTCATCTGTTGGGAAATAATCTCCAAAAACTCCTGTCCGTACTAATATGACTTTTATTCCTGCATTACGTGCTGCAAGTAAGTCGACTAAAGTATCTCCAACAAAAATCACTTCATCTTTCCGAACCCCTAATTGCTTACAGGCAAATAATAATGGGATAGGAGATGGTTTGGAAATACCAAGACTCTTTGACTCTACTAAGATATCAAAAAAATGGAGATGTGCATTAAATCGTTTTTTCAGTAATCTGGGCGAACCATTGGACACAATCCCGAGGAAATAACCTTCAGACTTTAAATCTGCTAAGGTTTTGACGACTTCAGGAAAGACATGTGGTGATTGATCCCATTTAAAAAATAACCACGTGGCCCGCATCATCCCCTTAAACAATCTTATCCAGGAAAGTTTGAAATCTGCTTTAATTGTAAGAAATAGTTCCGGTTTAAACCAACCGTGTTTTTTGCCTGAATTGTATATGATACCCAACCGATGAAGGTACTTTCGTATATCCTTAGGAGAGGGATTAATCATAAATTCTTGAGCGATAAATTGAGGGAAAACGCGAAGAGTATCTACTAAAGTTCCGTCTAAATCAAATAGTACTGCTTTCGTTTTCATAGCGAATTCTCTCAGTCAAGAAGCGAGGGGAAGCATTCTTTAGATTTCTGTGTTTAAAAGTCAAAATGTTCCTTAGGTGATTAAAGTATCTGTACTCGGTTTAAAAAATCCTTTGATTTTATCACCTCTCGCAGAAATAACTATCCCTCCTTTTCGTAGGATTTGTGCGGAATTTGGGGCATTAACGATAAGTGAGATGACTTACGCAAAAGGTTTATTGTACAATGATCCAAAATCCATTAGGAGGATCTCTCGATCCGAAAGCGAGAAAAAATTTGGTATCCAATTATTAACTAATTGTCCAAGCGATCTAGGAGAAGCAGTTGAGCTTATTGAAAAGAATAACTGGTCTGATTTTATAGAATTAAATCTAGGTTGTCCCAAACCTAAAATTACAAATGCAGATCTAGGAGCAAAGCTTTTAATCCCGAAGAATAGAAAAAGACTGACTGAATTACTGGAAATTGGTGCTTCAACATCCAAATTACCTTTTTCAATTAAGATTCGTCTAGGATATGAAAAACTATCATTGTTTGAGGTTATTGATCTCGCTGAAACAGCCGATATAGCATTTATAACTCTCCACGCTCGTTTAGCAACTGAAAATTACCTAAATCCGGCGAAATGGGAATATTGGAGGAAAGCTGTTGAGAATACTTCTCTACCAATAATTGCAAACGGTGACATTAAATCATATAACCAAGCAACTGAAGTAATTTCTGAATATGGTGTAAAAGGTGCTGCAATCGGTAGGTTCGCACGAGGTAATCCCCAAATATTCCAAAAAGAGAGTAAAATACCATCACTCGAGATCTATGACAAATTAATTTCTTATATGAGGAATTCCCCCTATTTTAATCTCTTTAATCTTAGAGTACAATCTGCAGACTTCTTAAAACATTTTAGATATGCTGCAGGAGCTAGAAAACAGATTCTCTCAATGTCTAATAGAGAAGAGATAATCGAACATACTCGAAAAAAGCTAGCAGGATTCCAGGAAGAAAAGAATAAAAAAATATAAATTTCAAAGGAGAATTGAATCTATCCAAAATTAAACCCTTATTTACCGAATTGTTCTTAGAAAATCTATTGATTTAGTTTAAAGCTGATTTTTATGCCTATTAATCTTAATCACGAAGCACAGGTTGAATGGGACAAATATCTAGAAGCTTCGTCAATAGAAGAACAAATAGTGCACTTAGAACGATTCGTTGGCGTTGTTGTCAAACATAAGGGTGTCGAAAATCATCTGAGAATGGCTAAACAGAAACTTAAAAGGTTAAAAGCCACTCAGGAAAAGATGCGTCAAGCGAAGAAAGGATCCGGAGAAAGATGGCTTGTACCTAAGGGTGAGGACGCCCAAATTGCGATTATTGGGATTGTGAACTCGGGGAAGTCCTCAGTACTAAATGTATTAGCTGGTTCGGATTCCGCTGCAAAGGTTGGTGCCTATCCATTTACAACAGTTAAACCAGAAGTAGGTTCAACAACTGCTAGAGGTGCGAGATTACAACTTGTAGAGCTTCCTGCGGTAGTGGAAGGAAGTGTTCGTGGAGAAATGTCAGGAAAATTAGTTCTTGCAGGGATTCGTAACTCAGATTGTGTAATCTTAGCTATCGACTTATCTCAAAATCCAATTGAGCAGCTTGAGCTTGTATTGAAAGAACTATCCATAGGAAAAATACGATTAAACACCAATAGGCCTCCCGTAACGATTGAAAAAGTAGGATCAGGAAATATCCAAATATTCAATTCTCATCATTATGAAGGGAAAGGAAATGACGAGATTATAGAAATTATGAGAACTAAAGGTTACATGAATGTTATTGTAAGATTTCATGGATCTACGACCATCGATCAATTCTTTGATGCCTTAGATTATACAATCAGTTATTTACCTGCAATTATTTTCGGAACGAAGGGAGACTTGCAAGGTTCAAAATCGAATTACTCAATCTTAGCAAACTATATTTCGGAAAACCAGCTACCATTCAAACTAATTCCTGTTTCTTCGACTAACAAAGAGGGGTTTGATGATATAGAAGAGGATATTTTCGAAAAGCTTGGAAAAATACGAATTTATACACGGAATAATGTGGGTGACATTGCAGAACGACCGATAATACTTGACCAAGGAAGTACCATTGAAAATGCAATCGAAGTCCTATCAAAAAAGATGTTACGATTCTTTCGTTTTGCCCGAATATGGGGTAAATCGGCAAAATTTGACGGAGAGAAAGTTGGTTTGGATCGAACATTACAAGATGGAGATGTGATTCAAGTATTTGCATAAATACTTAGTTTCTCAACAGTTCTGTTATGATAATCTGGTATCAGAATATTAAAAAGTTATTAACTGTGAAGTGGCATCAGTTGCGAAAATTTCGCAAATATATGAAATGCCCTTCATAAACAAAAAATAACTCTAACATTTTTTACCCACAGGTAAAAAGGGTAAGATGTTGAATATACTCATAATTATGAGGTTAAGAAGAATAAAGTTTACTTTCAGGGATTTTAATGTTGGATAACTGGCATTCTGTTGATACTCGTACTCTAATGACTGAATTAGGAGTAAAAGATGACTTAGGTCTAACATCGAATGAAGCAAATCAGCGTCTAAACAAATATGGTCTTAATGAACTGCAAAAAAGTGACACAAAATCTCCAATCACCCTATTTTTTGAACAATTTGTAGATCCGCTGGTTATAATCCTACTCGTTGCTCTGTTAATTTCAGTAGTAATTGGCATATTTTCTACTGATGAACATGAAAGAATTGAATACTTCATTGATTCAGCTGCAATATCAGTAATCGTGCTGTTCAACGCTTTTTTTGGGTTTATACAAGAATATAGGGCTGAAAAATCGATTGAAGCTTTAAAATCAATGGCTGCTCCTTATACAACGGTCGTACGAGATGGGAAGAAAGGCCGTATTGAAGCATATCAATTAGTTCCTGGAGACATTGTATTTTTGGAAGAAGGGGACAAAGTTCCAGCTGATGGGAGATTACTACAATCCCTTTCATTACGAATCGATGAAAGCATGCTGACTGGTGAATCATTTCCTGTAGCAAAAAGTGCGAACACCCAAGTTCCAATTGACGCACCAGTTGCTGAAATGTATAACTCGGTTTTTAGTGGAACGAACGTTTCCAGAGGGCGAGGGCAGATAATTATTACCCAAACTGGAATGAGCACCGAATTTGGAAGGATTGCTCAAGGATTGATGGAGGAATCTAGGGAAGAAACCCCGTTACAGCAACGATTATCGACTTTAGGGAAATATATTGGTATCGGAAGTCTTGCAATTTGCGCAGTCATATTCGGTATTGGAATAATTCTCGGTAGACAAGCTCTCGAGATGTTTATTGTTTCTGTTGGTCTTGCGGTTGCTGCGGTGCCTGAAGGACTACCAGCAGTTGTGACGTTGGCATTGGCATTAGGTGTGCAGAGAATGAGCAAAAAAAATGCAATCATCCGCCGACTACCTTCAGTAGAAACACTTGGGTCTACCACTGTAATATGCTCTGATAAGACAGGAACTCTAACAATGAATAAAATGACGGTTAGAAGAATACTTACCGTAGATGATGAATTCAAAGTTACAAAAGGATTAAAATTGAAAAATGCAATGAGAGATATTCTCCTAATAGGCAGAGAATGCAACAATGCCCAAGTCTCAGAGGATCCTTCTAGAGCTGATGTTGGGGATCCTACTGAACTCGCACTTTTACGAGTAGCTACACGCTTGAATCTTCCACAATCGACTCTAGAACGTGTATATGAAATTCCTTTTGATTCAGATTCAAAACGAATGAGTGTAGTTGTGAAGGATGATAATAATAAGTATTCCGCATTTATGAAAGGTGCTCCTGATGTTCTCATTAGTCTTTGTACGCATTATTTTACTAAAGGAGAAATAAAAGAGTTAGATAAGAATACACGGGAAATTTTAGAAGAGCAAGAGCAAAAATATGCAACCAAAGGTTACAGAATGCTTGGAATGGCATCAAAACAAATTGAAAAAGAACAAGCTGAATTGCATATTTTTTCAGAAGATAATGAGGAAATAGAATCTGGAATGGTCTACATGGGAGCAGTTGCAATTATGGATCCTCCGCGTAAAGGCACGAAGGAAGCAATTGCGACTTGTAGAGATGCAGGAATTAGACCAATAATGATTACTGGAGATCATCTTAAAACAGCGGTTGCTGTTGCTTCTGAAATTGGATTGATAGATAATCCTGAGGCAGCAATCGCACTAGAGGGACGCCAATTATCAAGAATGTCGGATCAAGAATTATCAGAACAAGTAAAAGAAACAAACGTTTTTGCTCGTGTTTCTCCAGAGCATAAGTTACGATTAGTCTCTGCATTAAAAGAAAATAATCAAATTGTTGCGATGACCGGGGATGGAGTTAATGATGCCCCTGCTTTGAAAAAAGCAGATATTGGTATTGCAATGGGAATTGCTGGTACGGATGTTTCCAAGGAAGCTTCAGATATGGTACTTGCTGATGATGACTTTTCTACCATTGTTGGGGCGATCTTGGAAGGAAGGACAATCTATGACAATATGCGGAAGTTTGTTCTTTACTTACTTTCTTGTAATGCTGGAGAAATTATGGTGATGCTATTAGGAATGATTTTAACATCTTTCTTGTTCCAACAACCAATACTACCCCTTCTAGCAATTCAGATTTTATGGGTAAATCTGGTTACAGATGGTTTACCCGCATTGGCTCTAGGTTTAGATCCCCCAGACGAAGATGTTATGGTGAGGAAACCCCGTGATCCTGATGAGCAAATTCTAACCCGGAAATCCATATATTTCATTATCTATTCAGGAATTATGATAGGTATTGGTACTCTATTCCTTTTCTTTGTGTATTTATTACCTGACATAATGAATGGTGTAACCCCTACTCCTGAAGATATTACTTATCCTAGAACTATCAGTTTTACGATGCTTATAATATTTCAAATGGTCATGGCACTCAATATTCGAAAGGAAGAACATTCATTACTCGGGAAAGAACTCATCAAAAATCCTCATTTATTACTCGCAATAGCAAGTTCAGTGCTTCTCCATCTCATGATCATCTACAATCCTATACTTCAAGGAATATTCGATACAACTGACTTAGAAGTTTTTGATTGGCTTCTAATAGTCGTTATGGGGAGTATATTAGTTCTTATAGATGAAATTAGAACATTTCTTGCAAAGAAAGTACCTAGATTACGCTACCTAGCGGGTTATTGGTAATAGAGGAAATCATTCGACTTAAATGCTTGAATCTATAGGCAAAGAATATTAATCAACCCCAATAAATCGATTTGTTGATATTCATTCTGCTTAACTTCTCATAATGGTGGAATAAATGGTTTCAATTAGAAGGATTCGAACTTATCGATTCTTTAATGCCACAATCTTCTTTCTATTAACTCTACTTCAGATGATTATAGTATCATGGATTTCTATAAGTCAAGAACCGAATGAAGGGTCAGAATTTTCATTTGCAAAGATTCTTGGCTTCTATATTTCGATTAATCCATTTTCAGAATTGAGATTTACCGCGGTATTAGTAATTCTGACTGGAGGACTCCAAATTTTATTATTAGCTTTCTTAGTAAATGTTGTGTTTTCTAACAAGAACATGATACAAATCTACCCACTCCCTAAAGGTGGGATGGCCCATTTACCAGAAGAAGAGCAGCTAGTGAACAAAACAATAAATATTGTGTCGAATGTAGCCACACAGGCGAAAATCAGAGTAAAAAAGATCTTTGTTTACCGAAAAAGTGTTCCTAATGCGTTTAGTTTGGATTTAATCCCTCTACCGTTATTGCGACGGCCTTATATTGTTTTGAATACAAATGTACTTGAGATTTTAAGTGATAAAGAAATTGAAGCCGTGGTAGCACACGAACTCGCTCATGTTAAGCATGGGGATAGTTTATTCCGATTAATTTTGTCAATTCCGCGGTTATTCCTAAATCTTGCGTACCTCTTCATTTATCTTCAAGTACTAACTGGAATTCAAAATGCTCTTTTTGAAACTTTTAATCTTATTGATGCAGTAGAAAGAACATTATTTTTAGGGTTAATTTATTTGGTAGTAGCTATTTTAACAAAGATAACATTGAGATTCCTTTATACAGCAAACAGGCAAGCGGAATTCCTGTCTGATTATTTTGCTGCTCAATTAGTCGGGTCGGGAATTCTGATAAATTCCCTTATTCACTTAGGTCAAAGAAGTGAAACCATGCAAATCCTTTCTCATGAAATTGAGTGGTTAAATAGTTTAGCGGGTGAAAAAAAACCATCAGCAGACTTTATGCGTGGTATCAACTACCGATTTCCTCGTACTCAGTTGAATGAAGATGTAGCAAGAGAAATTGCTCCAAGGATTTTTCTAGAGGAAAAAATACATCGTTTAATGACCGCTTATGGTCTATCCATTGATCAGACTTATAGAGATCAACTGATATCACAAGCTGTGCCTTCGTTACTAGAAAAACGATCTGAATTCTTCAAATCTATGGATGAAACTAAAGAAATTTTAACTCCATCTAAGCTGAAAGAGCAAACGATTGATTGGCGTATTTTTGATTCAGACGAAAGCTATTACTTAGAAGAAACAGAGTTGGACAATTTTATTATTACACTACTCTCCCATCCTCAAAAGATGGTTTTCGAGCATGAAATCTTGCAAACTCCAGAAAAAGATAGTGATCATCCAAATTTTAGAACCAGAATTCTCCAAATCTATCAAATATTTCATCCTGATAATTACAATAAGATATTAAATCAGATTTTGAATCAAACCACTGGAAATACTCTTACAAATACTTCAGAGTAGTTATTTCCCGATTATTCGTACAAAACTCTTTCTAACATTTGAAGAATCAATCTTTCATTATCAGGGAGAAGGAAAAGCCTTACGTTATTCATTCTACGTAAATAACCCAGTAAGGGTTTTGTTAACTGAAGTGTTTGACGTCTTGGGGTAATAATAATTCGGACATCTTCAAAAGTCCTCAGAAGGGGTAAAAAATCCATTCCAGAAGTTGCTAATAAATCCGAAATTAGGATTACAGTCTTTTTCTTAGAAATAACTGTTGATAATTCTTTTTGAGCATTCGTCAGGGCGGAATGGATATCTGTTTTCCCCCCTGAACTTAGCTGTATCAATTTTTTTACAATCTGACTTCTGGATATTGTTTTGTCATTAATATGTTTTATTGTCGTTGGTTCGGTATCAAAACTGATTATACCCATGTCCTGCTTTTCAAGGGCTAAACTAAATACTACTGCTGAAAGGATAATAAATTTGAGATATTGTATCACCGAATGGCTTTTATCAATCAGAAGGAAAATTGATGACTTTCTCTCCTTTCTTTCCTCACAAATGACATGTGAATAATCAAAGTTACTCTGTCCTGAACTTAGGAAGTTCTCAATAGTTTTTTCGATATTCCATTTCTTTCCAGGTGTATACCTGGACCGTTGTGGATACTTGGATCGATCAATACTATGGAAAAGAGACTCGGAGTGTTTTATTAAGCGAGGAATTAAGACTTGCATCATTTTTTTCTCAATAGATGGGTCTAAGTGATCCTTTATTTGAAAAATCAGGCTAGAAGATTCTAAAATAATACTGGAGTCAAAATTTTCTGTTTGTACAACATCAGCTACAGCGTGAGGATAGGATTCTGCTAGAATTTCCACAGCATGTAGATTTCGAGATTTAAGTGCCTCTTCTGTAAATTCCATTGTTTTTGAAGTGTCTAATTTTTGTTGAAGACGATATTCAAGAATCGTTTCAATAAGACGATGATGATCTGTAGAAGAGGATAACATCAATTTGTGTTCTGAAATTGCGGGAACATTGTCCCGCCTTCCTAGTTTTTTGGTCGGGCCTCAAAAAAGATGTTGTATGCAATTTCTTCTAAACATTCCTCAACTGATCGTGATATATCAGGCTGTAATTTTACCTTTCCTGAAAACACCGCATTTATCGCATGTAGAACTTGGCTATCATTCCAGTCTTCATTCATTAAGATCTGAGTCAATTGAATTGCACCCCTAATACTAGCACCTTGTTCAAAGAAAGTAGAGATCCTTGTCTCCTCTGCAAATTGAACACACTTTCGTATTAAGCTGTTATCTGTACACTCCGTCCTTAACTTAACTATTTCTTCAGCAATCTTCCCGGTTTTGTGGGTTAAAGAAATCCTAATACATCTATCGAAGAATGCTTCAGGTAGTGGATTTGTACCAATATATTCCGATGGATTCAATGTAAAGATAGTATAAAAACCATCCTCTGCTCTTATACTTTTATATTGCGGAATTTCGATTGATCTTTCACTTGAATCCATGGCTGAAAGGGTCCCATTAACAGACTCACTAGGAGCTCGATTAACTTCATTAAAGAAAAAAAGGCCACCATTTAACATCGCTAAAGTTAATGGACCTGGTATAAATGAGTCCTCCCCAAACCCAGATTCAATAACTAATGCTGGATCAAACCACCCTCGAAGTTGCGTTATTGTTAGATTCTCATCCCCATCTACTCTATAAAATGGTCTTTTAAGAGCTAGGGCAACTGTTTTAGCTAATTCTGTTTTGCCCGTTCCCGATTCACCATCAATAATGATACTAATATTTTGTTCAATAGATTTCAAAATGAGAATGATTTGTTTATCTAGATCGATCAGGTTCTTTTTGCATTCCGCTAGGATTTTTTGAACTTGCATTCTTTCACCAGATTTCTGGAAATTCTAAGATCAGAGGATTTATGATTCAAGATCCAAGAAACTTCGTTTTAATGTTACAAGTTCCTTATCAGTATTATAATCAATCCACCCTTCCGATTCTAATTCCTTCATAAGTCTTTCTGCAAAAACAAGTTGAATTGCTACAGTTTTAGCCAATTCCTCAACGGAAGCTTGCTGAATATCTTGTAGTACGAAGAGAATGGCATATTTTGGATTTTTTGACAGATTAATTTTGAGTACTTCAACGGCTTGTTTGTATTGCTTGGATTCTTCCTTTAATTTTGCTAATTGACGATTGAGAGATTCATTCTCCCCATTACTTTTTATAATCTCATCTTTGTAGGAATTAAGTTTCTTCTCTAAGCGGACATTCTCTTCATTAGATTCGTTGAGTTGTAAACCCAGACTCTTAATCTCTACCTCGAATGTTTCTTTCTGTCTTTCAAAAGAGGCACTTTTTGTTCTGGAACCCTCGACTTCTCCCCTAATACTCTCATGTTTTTCTCTCAGCATTTCCAATTCTTTCATTGTTTCTGTTACTTCTAGGTCTTTTGTTTTCAATTGAGTTTCATTTTCAAGAATTGCTGACTTCTGTTTCTCGAAGTCAATTTTTAAGCTCGCATGTTTTTCTCGGATTTCATTTAGTGATTTTTCGATCACGTCAATTCGTTCATTTTTTCCTTGAATTTCGACTTGTAAATCTTCGTTTGAAGTTTTCAGAGTTCGATTTTCCTCTCGGGATTCTTCTTCCGCTTTTTTCGCTTCTTTTAGTCGAGATTGCATTTTTGCTATCTGAGAATCTTTTTCGTCCATTTCCTGTTGTGTGTGTGTTAGATTACCTTCAACTTTCTCCCTAGAGGACTCGCTTGAGGCTAATCGATTTTTAAATTCGGCTTTTTCATTTTCTAAGGATTCAATTTTAGTTTCAAGTTCACTAATGCGGTGGTTTAGGTCATCAGTTTCTATATTTCTCTGATCAAGATGAGCTTTGGATTCTTCCAATTCTTTACGGACAGTCAGTGCCTCTTCGGTGGTTTCCCCCGAATCAATTAAAAGATCTTCATTTTCTTTTTCCAAAAGCTGATTTTTTTCTTCTAATTCGGATAGAGTACTTTTTAGGTCGCTAATTTGTGAGTTCAGCATCTTTGTTTCTTCTTGTAAATCATCAGCGTGCTTTGATGTCAGTTTCTTTACTTTATCAACTTCTTTCTGGAATACTGATTTTAGATTCGATACTTCCTCACTCAATTTTTTGTTTTGCTCTTTAAGGGTTACATTTTCTTCTGTGTGACTGGTAAGTACCTGCACTTCCGATTTTAAGTTCTCTACCTCAATATCTTTATTTCCAATCACAGTTTGTAATTCTTCAATCTCTAAACGGGTCGTCATCAATGTGTTACCAATAACTTCATATTCTGCTTCAATTTTGTCTCTTTCTAACTTAATTTGCTTTGTTTCCCTTTGAGCTTCATCATATAACTCTTGCAGTCGATTTATCTCTTCTAATTGTTCCTGATATTTTTCAGTACTCGTACCAGTTTTTGAGTTCAATTCAGATATTTGTGAGTCTTTTTCGTTTAATAATGATTCTAATTCTTCTATTCGTGCTTCAAAATGTGATGTATCTGGGGATTGTTGCCTTAAAGTATTTATTTCCTCCTTTAATTGTTGTAATTCACTCTTTGAAATAAAAGTGGAATCAGATTCGGGTTGTAGGAGGTCAATATTATCGAGATCTTTCAAACCTCTTTTTGAAAATTCAGTATGAGCATCCTTGTTGAATGCAATCATTTTTTCTTTTAGACTCTCAATAACTTCTTCGACATCTTGTATCGTATAGTATGATTTTGGTCGTGCTTGAAGCTTCATCACACTACTCTTCATTTCAGAGGAAATCTCATGTTCCATCTTACGAGCTTGTTCGGCAATACTCTTAATGAAAGCAAGTTTAGGATTATTACTGGCCAAAGTTTAGGACCCTCAAATATTTTTCACTGAATACATGAATCGCGAATATATTCAGCACTTTAGATAATTAGATTCTGCAATTATCACTAGACAGATAATTCTCCTTTTTAAAATAACGGTTTAATATCTATCGAAAATTAGAGTAATTATTCTTCGGGAGTTTCTTCAGTAGGAACCATATTTTCTTTTAACTGATTTAGTTCTTTTTGAAAATCTTCAAAACGGCCTTGATAGAGATTTAAAAATGCCAAATCAAGGTGAGAAGTTCCTGTCTGAGGATCATATCCAATAGTTGATAACAATTTGAAATTCTTCTGCTGAACTGACTTTAAGAACTGGGGTAATTCTTCTAAATTCTTACTTACGGCATCAAGCACCTTTAATGCACTTTTTTCATTAGTTGTAAGATTTTGGGTAAAGGATTCAACCTGAGGTAAAATAATAATCCGTAAACGACTTCGAATTTCATCCTTACTAAGGGTAGAATCAATAGCTAACTTCTTCACCCAGTCTACAATGGTTTCAAAATTACGTAAACCATTTTTCTGTAACTTAATCCAATTCAATAGAGTTTCTAAAACGTCTTCAACAGTACCTAATTGTTTGTACAACTCATCAGACTCTTCCAATGTAGTATCAATTTGAGATTTAAGCAATGACAGAGAGTCGAATACTTCTTCGAAATAATCTTGGTAGGATCTTGATTCGTCGTCTAAGGGTTCCATATTAGTTTCACGTCTTAACAGTGGATAAAAGAGAGTAAAGCCTAACTAAAGTCGATTTCTACAATATTTTAGGACGTTGGACATTTAAAGCTATTCATACTTTGAATGCCTAGAGAGGTGAGGTTTGAAAGAAAAATAATCAGAGTTCTGGAATTAAATAAGTTTTGCTTGAATTAAGGGTATTTGGCCTATTGATATACAACCATCTCCACATGGAATTTGTCTGTGATATATTGGAGTATATTTCTTGTCCGAATCGTTTAGACTTTTGTAAAATTCTGTAAATATTGTTTGATTATAGCCCACTCCTCCCGATAATCCAATTTTATTTATCCCATGCTTTTCAGCTTGCAGAATCGAAACCTGTGCAATAGTTTTAGCAAGAGCTTTCTCCGCTGCATGTGCTAATGAATGTCGATTTCCTCCCTGTTGTAAACTATTCCAAACGTTTAAAATAAGCTCACTCGTTTTTATTTCAATAGAATCATTACCTTTCGTGTGATAAGGGATATCAATATCGAGTATTGAACCCTGAGATCCGTATTTGGCAAAAGATTCCAATTTAATTGCTGGTTCTCCCTCATAGGTGCGATATCTCGAAGCTCCTAGCATTACACTTAGTATATCAAGAACACGTCCACAACTAGATGTTAAGTGATGAGGAGGAAGATTCGGCTTATCAATTTGATTTTTTATAGATTTCAACAGAAAGGAATAGTTTTCCAAATTCGTGATCCATTTTAGCCATGACATCGAATTTAAATTTCTAGTGACTTCTTCTGGAGGTAGAAATGAAAGAAGGCTTGCGAGTAATGCTCGATGAGGTGTTTTTATGGCAGAATCCCCTCCTGGAATAGCTAGAACTTCGAGATGACCCACTCTTTCGTATCCAGAATAATTTCCCATCAATATCTCCCCGCCCCATATTGTTCCATCAGCTCCAAAACCTGTTCCATCTAAAGTTGCACATATAATGGTCTCCTCAATATCAACTCCCGCATCAATTGCTAAGGCGCTCAGATGTGCGTGATGGTGCTGAAATTGGTAAAATTTAGTACCATATTTGCTAGCCCATTGATTTCCAAGAGTTGTCGATGAGAATTGAGGGTGTAAATCGCCTCCAATTCCATGAATGTCTTCAATTCCGAGTAATGACATCATATGGTTCAGACTAGATTGAAGGAATTCGATATTTTCTAAGGTACTCAGATGCCCGATATGTTGTGTCGCAAATACTCTTTTCCCTAGTCCAATAGCTCCAACTGAGTGCATTTCGGCACCTAGAGCTAATACGGGTGGAAAATTTTTTTTCATAGGAATTGAGATGGGTTCAGGAACGTAACCTCTACTTCTTCGTATTATTAATGGATATTCTTGATTATTGAACGAATGAAGACGCAGAACACTGTCATCAATACGTTGATAGATTTTTCTGTCATGAAGGAGAAAGTAATCCGCGATATCTGACAAATTTCTCTGGATTTGTTCATTTTCAATGAGTATTGGCATGTTAGAAGGATTTCCTGAAGTCATTACTAATGCAGGATCTTTTAGAGTCTCAAATAATGTCACATGAATCCCTGCATAAGGATAAAGGACGCCAATATTGTGTAAGTTCGGAGCAATATGTTTTGAGAGGGGATACTCTTCCCTTTTATCTAGTAGTAATATTGGTCTTATGTATGAATTTAGAAATTTCTCCTCAAGCTCTGAACAGTAGGCATATTGATTCACAGCTTCACGACTACCAGACATAACAGCAAATGGTTTATCTCCTCTTGCGCCCTTCCAAGACCTTATTTTTACGATTGGATCATCGATTACTGTTCGACAAGCAATATGCGTTCCCCCTATTCCCTTAATCGCAACAATGTTCCCTTCATTGAGAAGTTTTGAAGGCTCATTTTCATTCCCTCTAAAGTTCTCGGGAGAGAGAATAAGATCCCCTTTTTTATCAAGTAATTTGAATTGAGGTCCACAATCCCAACAACAGGTAGTTTGTGCATGAAATCTTCTATCAGTAGGATTCGTATATTCTGATAAACACTTGGAACAAAGAGGAAAGTCTTCCATTACCGTTCTAGGACGGTCATAAGGTAGAGAAGTAATAACCGAATATCTTGGGCCACAATCCACACAGGACGTAAAAGCATAATTCTTCCGTCGAATATCGACTCCCATTTCCAGAATGCATTTATCACAAATTGGTAAATCGGGAGGAATATAGGATCCTTCATTTCCACGAGCTAAAGTGCTTTCTGCAATACGGAAATTCTCAAAAAGGGTATGATGGATATTTTCCTTGTGAAATTTTGTATTAAATTTATCATATTTCGCTAAAGATGGTTTTTTCTCGTCTAAATCCTGAATAAAAGAATCGATCTGTTCTTTCGATCCTTTTACTTGGATCTCTACTCCTGCATCACCTCGATTAAGAACAAATCCCACTAGTTTATGTTCTATTGCAAGATTATACACGAATGGCCTGAAACCGATACCTTGAACAACACCATTTATTATAATTTGGCAGTACATATTCTTACCTCGATAATGAGTATGTTTTTAGGGGGTATCAGACCGAGAGAGTTCAATCTTCCACAAGTTGTTTGGGAATATCAATCCATAATATTTTTTACTCTTTCACTTTTTATGTCTCCCATTCAGTTATTTTGGTGGAACTATATACAATGTGTTTAGCTATTCCAGCACAAGTCCAAGAATTTCTTGATGAACAGATGATAATTGCTGATTTTGGCCGTGGGGTGAAAAGAGAGGTAAGCATTGCATTGTTAGGAGAAAAGTTAGAAATTGGGGATTGGATTCTTATCCATACTGGGTATGCTGTGTCAATAATGTCTCCAGAGGAAGCAAGAGAAACGTTGGAACTTTGGGAGGAATTGTGGGAATCTGAAGAAAAGGAGAAAGGAAATTTAAGACAATCTTAACAAACTCGAGGAATTGGTTCTCCTACGGGTTTATCTAAAATCCTATGACCACCAATTGCTGTTTTAAGAAGGACTTGACCTTTTCGTGTACTTTTAACTTGACCAATCACTGAGGCATTGAGGCCTAATTGATGGGATTTTAGTAATTTGATTACCTGTTCAGCATCTTCAGGATGGACAGCAATAATTGCTTTTCCCTCGCAGGATACATTCAATGGATCAATCCCGAAGATATCAGAAACTATCTTTACATCTTCGGAAATGGGTATTGATGCTTCATCAATCCAAATAGACACATTGGATTTTCTCGCCCACTCAGTTAGTACTCCTGTCAATCCACCACGAGTAGGATCTTTCATTGCATGTACACGAAATTTCAATATCGGTTGGATTAGCGGTAATAATGAAGCTACATCAGATTGTAAGTCCGTTTCAAGTTCTATCCCCTCTCTAGTAACCAGCATTGCAAAACCATGATCTCCAAGTGTACCTGTTGATATGATAACATCGTTTGGTTGAAGTGAGCTATCAGTAATTCGCAAACCTGACGGTACTTCTCCAAGACCTGTAGTGTTAATTATTAACCCCGCTTCATCCATAGATCCAATAGGCATTACTTTTGTATCTCCTGCTACGATACCAATATTGTACTTTTCGGTGATATCTACAATCGTTGTAATAACCTTATCTAATTCACTAAATTTCAGTCCTTCTCGGATTACTAATGCTAGTGTCATTGCAATCGGTCGAGCTCCCATCATGAGAAGATCATTTATTGTTCCAGCAGCAGCCAAATCACCAATATTACCTCCACGAAAGAATAAAGGTGATACAGTATATGAATCGGTGGTTAAAACTAAATCAATGGATTGGTCAGGGAGAGGGATGATTGCCCCATCGTCATATGATTCTACTCCAATTCCGTCTTGAGAGATTCTTTTTGTTTTAATACGACCTGTGATAAATTCAATAAGAATATCCATTTTTTTCCCACCCTGTCCCATATCTAATTCCACAATTTCGTAATCAAGTGCATCCAAAACTATTGGCCATCCTTATGAGCAACAACGTACTTTTGAAAGGTTTTCGTGGTTTAATCTCGAATATTTATTCGAAAAAATACTCTTTTTAATTCATATGTGCTTCTTTGGTTTCATTATATCAATAACTTGGTTTTGAGAAAATAGAGGTTTTTTCCAATGATTCCAATGCAACACGATACTGCATTCTATAATGGTAAAATAATTACACTTAACGAGAGTAATGATATTGTAGATATGGTTACTATAACCAATGGAAGATTCAGTTACATTGGAAGGTATAATCAAGAGCTAATAAACAATTCCAATAAATCTGTGGATTTAAAAGGGAAAACACTCCTTCCGGGATTTATAGATCTACATACACATCTTTGGACTGAATCAAGTGTTATCGATATCGATCTAACGGGGGTTCCAACATACAAAGAGACGATTTCAAAGGTTAAGAATAGCATTTCTACAAAAGATCCAGGAGAATGGATTTTTTTTGCTGGGTGGGATGAATCTTTTTGGACAGATAAGAAAGAGTTTCCCACGCTAAGTGAATTGGATGCAATAAGCAAAATAAATCCTCTTTATATGAAAAGAGAAGATGGACATCTTGTGGTTGTTAACTCTTTAGCACTAAAACAGTTACCTATTTCATTATCTCACAAAGGTGTTATGAAAGATAAGAATGGAAAACCAACTGGAGTTTTAAAAGATGTATGGCTCGATTTAACCTCTTACTACCAGAATCTAATTCCTAAGAGTATTAAAGAATCGTGTAAGATTGCAACCTCTGTAGGAATTACAGCTGTGGTAGATAATCTTACAATTATGCCAGAAGGTCAGAAGAACATATTGAGGGAATATTTTGAGCTAGATAACAACAAGGATCTACAAATACGCGTTTTTCTCAATCCTACTCGTAGTTTAATGAAGAATTATGTTGATCAGGGAATACGTCGGAATCAAGGGGGCAATTTGTTACTTTACTCTGGGTATAAAGGATTTTTTGACGGAGCTATAGGATCACATACGGCCCTCACTTCTTTTGACTATATAGATATAGGAGGTAGGGGTGATATATTTCTAGATGAAGCTGAATTGATATCACAAGTTGAGTATGCCGAAAAAAATGAATGTACGTTATGTATTCACGCAATCGGTGATCAAGCAATAGAGAGATTGTTGGATTGTTTCGAGGATGGGATAAGAAAAGCTGGAAATAACCAAACAACACGAAAACACAGAATTGAACATGCAGAGATGATAACTGACAATCAGATTCTTCGTGCAAAGAAATTAGGAATTATCCTTTCAATGCAACCTAATTTTTTGAAATGGCAATATCCTGGAGAACTATACGAACAACGGTTTGGGAGAGACAGAATATATACACTGAATCGGTTTAATCAAATTATAAAATTGGGAGCACACTTATCCTTTGGTTCAGATAATATGCCTCTCTCCCCATTATATGGGATACATGAAGCTGTCAACTTTCCTTCCGAAGAAATTAAAATCTCTATTGAAGAAGCATTAAAGGCATACTCAATAAATAATGCGATTGCTTTGTCTGTAGATGATTGGTTAGGCAATATCAAGGAGAATAAAATAGCAGATTTCATTATATTAAATAAATCTCCGTTCGATGTTGATTCTAGCGAGATCCGTAATCTTAAGGTTATACAGACTTATGTCAATGGGAAATGTGTATACGATGTAGAAGCTCGGGGTTAATGGGAAAATAGATGTTTCATTAGCTGAAGGATGTAAAAGAGTTGCAAAATAGACCAAGAGTAGTATTAACACATAAAATCCCTGAAAAAGGTTTAAATCTTTTAAGAGATGATTTTGAAGTAATAATTCTGGATCCTAGTAAGTCTATACCTGAACAATTAAAAGAACAATTACCCTCAGCCCACTATCTTGTCCCTCTTCTTTCTGTTGAAATTGGGCATGATCTAATTAAAAATTCATCCAATTTAAAAGGTATAGCAAACTATGCTGTAGGATATAATAATATAGATATTAGATCTGCAAAAGAATATGGAATTTTAGTAACTAATACTCCAGATGTGTTGACTAATGCTACTGCAGATTTAACCTGGGGATTAATACTAGCTGTCACAAGAAGAATCATTGAAGCTGAAAGGGAATGTCGAAATCCAGAATTTCAAGAATGGGCACCTGAATTCATGCTCGGATATGAACTATCAGGAAAAACACTTGGTATTCTAGGAATGGGACGGATAGGAAGAGCAGTTGCCCAAAGGGGGATAGGTTTTGGTATGGAAATCTGCTATTATTCTCGATCAGCGGTAAAAACTCTTCCCAAAACAAAGAACATGCAATATATTTCCAATCTGACTGAATTCCTCCAGTTATCAGATATTATAAGTTTACATGTGCCCTACACTGCAGAAACACATCATCTGATCGGAGAGAAGGAGCTAAAATTAATGAAAAGTACATCATTCTTGATAAACACAGCACGGGGTAAGGTAATTGATGAAATTGCCCTGATAAAGGCGTTAAGAAATAAAGACATTGCTGGATCGGGATTAGATGTTTTTTACGATGAGCCAAAAGTCCCAAGGGGATTACGAGATTTAAATAACGTAGTAATGACTCCCCATATAGGATCCGCGACACGAGAAGCTCGTGATGCGATGTCAGTCATGGTTGCAGAGAATATTCATGCAATGGAAAAAGGATTGATACCCCCAAATTTGGTCCAAGAAATGAAAAAAGAAAGAGAATGAGGAAATCATTGGACTTTACTTAGATTTCCTTTACAGTAGGGACAGACCTTAACTCCTGTTTTCCCAATATCCTCATAGCAACTCTCACAAACCATACGTGAGCATTGATCACATTGGTATGCGGAGTCAGTAGAAGGATGCTGCTCATTGTCTAATTGACAAAAGAATGCTTTTCTCTCATCTGGGAAAAATTTGTGAGTCTCTGGTTTTTGCTCAACAGGAGTACCACAATTCTTACAGAATCTACTATCAGGCTTAAGAGTTTCATTACAGTTTCGACACCATTTTGAATCTGCGGGAGTTTTTCCTTTCGGTGTACCATAATCACGCCCATGTAGTTTAGCCCCACAGTTCGTACAAAAGACATCACTAGGTCGATATTCTGCTTTACAACGATGACATTGGGTTTTTGTTACAGTAGGGGCAGGAGTTGGTGTTGGAGTGGGAGTTGATGGAGTACTGGGCGTAGTTGGTGTTGCACTCACAGTTTTCCTGGCACTTCTTCGCTGAATTACCGCAATGATAAGAATAACAACGATTATTAGGCCAATTCCCGCTAACCAGGGAGTTGCGCCTTGCCAATGATCCTCGTAAGTTACCTCTGTATTATATTTGACATCAAATGTTATTTCAACCGATTCTGCTGGATTAACAAAAGGATTCATATAAATGAAGAAATACCACGTTCCATCTCTTGGGATATCAAATGTTCCTTCTCGGCCAACCGCCAAATTTTCAATGGAAAATTCAGCAGCAGAGACATCAATATTACCTAAAGCTTCATAGTTAACCTGAAAATCTATAGTAATAGGCTGATCTGTTGGGTTATACCAGACTAGGTACCAATCCTGAGCATAGGGACCTGTGAAGGTATTTGAATGAGTACCAGAACCTTGATACGAATCTTCTGGGATAATTGTTTCCCAATTATTCCATCGATCAAGGTCATTTGCTTCAGCCACGAAGAAGTCGATATCACCACCTGATGTCACATTGAACTCGTAGATTAGGGTCGAATCTTTCTTTAAGAAATATCCAATGTATTGATAGTCATGATCAGCCTGCACAACCATAGTTTCAGAGTAACTTCCCGTATATGTTTGATCTTGTGGTAGATTTTCGAAAGTTTGATCCCATATGAGAAATGTGACCTCACTTGTCGCCTGAACATACCAATCTATAGTTTGGCCTGCTTTCATCGGTTCTCGTTCATACCAGTATTCATTATACCAGATCGTTTGTACATCTTGGTATGTAACAGTCCCAGTCGAATTACCACTCGCAAATGGATAGGGCACAAACGCCATTCCAATTATTGGGAGTAGAACTAGAAGTGCAATAATTCCTAGAACAGCCCCACCACCCCAATAAACTGGAGCATAATACCATCTACGATAGGGATATCCCCACCACCAGTTCCAGTACCACCAGCGACGATACCATGGACGATAGTATCCTCCCCAATATCGACGATGTCGTCTATGATGATAACTTCTACCTGGTCGAGATCTTGGTGCACGAGAAACAGTTCTTCGTGAGCCAGTTCTACCGAAGGGACGTCCAGATCTTCTTACTGATCCTACTCGAAAACTACGACTACCACCTCGAAAACCTCCTCCTCGGAATCCACCACCGCCACGAAATCCACCGCCACCACCGCCACGAAATCCGCCGCCACCACCACGGGGCATTTTTTATTCCTCCTCTGGCATGGTTGTAGTTTCACGGAACACATAATCCCGAGAAACTGCAGCTAATAGGCATATAATGGCAATTACTGAGAACAGAAATCCTATGATATCAATCTGTACATTTGATACTCGTAATACATCCATTAAAATAAATGAGATAAAGAACATCCATTCTAAAATGATTCCTAACAAACCTAATAGTATACCAATAGCTTGCCAATTTCGAGAAAGCTTAATCATCTTGTAATCGGCATATGCCCATTGAAAAATCGCATAGACACTCACTAGGCCTAAAATTATGAAGACAACGCCGTAAATTGATATAAGAAGCCACATAAGGCCGAATTGACCTTGAATGTCGATAAAACGGATCCAAAAACTGCCTCCGCGCGCTTCAAAAAGATAATAAGTGGCTGTAAATCCTCCTTGACTTGCAATGGGGGCTTTAAGGTAGCCAACAATCCCAATAAGCGGAGC
>JAEOTC010000066.1 GCA_016840035.1 Candidatus Hodarchaeota archaeon
AAAACAGAATCATAGAATTTATCGACATATGCAGTGATATATTGACCTCGTGAATCATATTCCAGATAATCATCTTGATCGATTTGGACAATATTTCCACTTTGCTCTCCAATACGTACGAACCAAGGGACTTTTCCCAGATCTGAATCTAGACCATACGTTCCGTATCCGTCAGAAACGAGGAGTGCAATGTAGGTAACATCATACATTTTGGCAATCTTGAGTGATTGCCGCGGGTTAAGTACTAGCATACATCCCACGTTCCCTATCTTCGTTTTATTTATAGTAGCATTGTCAACGAGTATAGTAGTGTTCGAATTGCCGCTTATCCAATACCCATAATCCCACCAAGATGCTGTAACATCATTTACCGTTGTATGATAATCTAACCAACCGATAGCTTCTTGCCAATCATTACCAATTATTAGTGATTGTCCTTGACTTCCAGGTACAACTGTGAGAATTGAGGGAGCCTGTGTTGAATCAATAGCCGCTTGAGTTGCGTTAAGGACTGAAAATAGTAGGAATAGTCCAATAAATGAAAATGCAATCGCTGTGTGTTCGTTAGACATTGGTTGTGTTAATCGTGTTTTTCTTCGACTTAAAGCGAATCGTTCTTGGAAAGTAAGTACAAATGGTAATAAGGTCTGGTCAATTGCTTTTGCGGCTAATAGTGCAGCTGCAGGTGCTAAGATTAATGCTAATCGAACCATTGATCCAGCAAAATATATAGCAGTGAAACCAAAAATTAAAAGCAATAAATTTCTCTCTGTTGGTTTTTCATATAAATAATACAATGCTAATGGTAATAAGAATAATAATATGCCATTATTTCTAAAGAAACCTGCCCAAGATACTAGTTGATGTTCGCTTACTGATTTTAAGATTGGTGTTTCATCTCTAAAGAAAGGAAAAATTACTGTGAAGAATTTTGAAGAGAGATTAGTTGCTATTCCAGAGAAGAGAAGGATTACAATTCCGAGAACAATTCCTATTCCAATGATTGCATAGTAAGATCGTATTCGTGCTTTGATGTCAGTTAGATCATAGATACTTGAGATATTTCTATAGAGCGTTACTAGAACTAGAAGACCGACAATACCTAGTGGAATTAATCCATCAGTTGATAATATTGATTCAGGTCCATTTCTAGGAATTAAAGTCATAATTAAGGACCCGATTATTACTGATCCTCCATAAGCAAGTAGTAGTCGATCTGAATCCTTTCTCATCAATATTAATACAAATGCATGAAGAGCTAAGAGATTGAATACATAAGTAGAAGCTCCCCATGAACCAGATAGAACTCCTAAGCTAATACCTGCAAATAATGTCATTGTTGCAGATCCTGTTCTTAATGCTCTCGCATAGAAGTACAGAGTTAGTACCAAGAAAAGAATCCCAAGAGCTTCATTATCGAAAAAACCAGCAATAGTCCGTTGTAAGTGACCTGCAGAGATTGAAAGAAATAATGCTGCAAGTAATCCAACTTTTTTATTACTAATTTCTTTTCCTAAGAAGTAAATTGCCACGCAAGTAAGTGCCCCTAATAGAGGAGGTTGAAGATAAGCTACAAAATCCAATGGAACTTGGAATCCAAGTATGAGGAAAAATTGGTGCAATATAACTGCTGAGAGTGGTGTACCGATATATTGAGATCTTCCCCAATAACGTCCTTCAGGGTACCATGTTTGAGGGTCAACCCAGCTGAAAAACGCTCCTAATCCGTTGCTTTCGATATATTCTGCAGCTCGAAGCTGAGAAAAAGGATCGTTCGCCGCCAAGATAATTTCATAGGGTCTTAACATTGCTAAAATTCGAATTAGAAAAGCTAATACGAATATGAATATCAATGCTGTATAGCTAAATACTATTTCTCGGCTTATCGTCGTAGTTGCTGCATTATATCGCTCTCGAAGATCATTGGTTACTCGGTTTAGGATGACGGGGGACACTCGTTTTCACCTTGGATGTTGAAATTCAGTTATCTTGTAAAGATCAGAAAAAACCTCAGAAAACTGAGGACAGATTGCTTATTTTACATTCGGCCCCCTTTTGCAATATTTTAATAATTTAATGACACAATTTTTTAACACTCATTATGGACTGAAAAACTTACTCAGAAACTGTCGAAAGCAAGATAGACATTGTAAATGGTATGGATAATGACAAAACAACCATTAGATATTGACCTAGAATTGTATGAATTAGTTTTTCCTGGTCAACTCATAGGAAAAGCCGTAATTGACAGTGATGCGCGGATGGTTGGAGTTATTAGAAATGTAAGAATCCAGATTCCATCACCATCAATTTCATTAATAATTAAGGGTCTTGATACAGAATTCACGGTAAAAGCAGAGAATGTGCAAATGATTGGAAATGTTGTACAATTAAATGTTACAATTAAGCATTCTGAACCTATTGAGGTCAATGATGTAATCAGACTCAGAAATGAGATTCAAGAAGAGATAATTCACTTTTTCCAGGTACTACAGTCAAGATAATCTATATTTGGGATATATTAATCCTATAATTACGAAATCTTTTCCAAAATTCCCAGTATCCGCTCAATTAACTCCAAAATTTCATTGATTTCTCCTGGGGTGTCTAATGAAGCTAATTTATTGGTTAACAAGGTAATTTTTCCAGTTAATACTTCCTTCAGCTGATGAGTTGCTTCCCCAAGGGATATTTTTTGTTCAATCGTCTTGATTTCATCTTTATTCTTAGCATAAACAGCTTTTCTCTCACAATTTGGGCAGAATATCTCATCATTCTTTTTGAAGAGAGGAACTGTACAGTCAGGACAAGACTCTCCTAGCATTGTTGCGCCAGCTAATAATAATTGACTCATCTTGGACAGATCAGGTTCTTTTTGTTCCTTTTTTTGGACCATTTTGGTCATTCCCACACTATAATCAGAGTTTTATTGAAAAATTATCCTTTGTGATTAATTTCTTTATGCTGCTATCAGGTTCACTCATTTTAACAGTTTTAATGTTGTGCATGATCTGTAAATCATCAATAAAGATTTTTAAAGTGTCTGGCATAAATACAATATTAACTGATTCTTTTAAGGATAATCCATTATCCTTTTTTGCCTTCCAGATTAGCGAATCGAGTGTGAGAAGATCCTCTGTTTCTGGAAGTTCTTCAGTACTGGTCGTTCTAGGCTGAGGTAAGGATTCAAGGTGAATACTGCTCTTGGAATCATATATTGATCGAAATATATACTCTGTTATAAAAGGAGTTATCGGTGCCAATAATTTTAATATTACTTGGAGAGCGGTATGTAGACTGTAACGAGCGCTATTTATTGAATTTTCTGACATACTCTCTTCTCCATATGCCCGAGACTTAACTAATTCAATATAATGCGCAGCGAATAAATTCCAAACCCAGTTATACAAATTTTCAGCTGGGATCGAAAAATCAAGTTTTTCATAACCATTCAAACATCTATTAGTTAAAGCATCCAGACTAGCCAGAAGCCATTCATCAACCGGTTCTAACTTTTTGGGTTTGTTCTCGAATGGAAATATTGAGATGAATCGTGAAATATTCCATAATTTTGTTACGAATTTGGCGTTACCATCCAGTTTTGAAAGTGAGAATCGAATATCTGAGCCATGACTTCCTTGAAGACATGAAGTAAGTCTTACACTGTCCGCTCCATAATAAAGATTCAGATTGGCTTGCTTTCCTGAGAATTTTGGGGAAGCATCTAGTTTAGCAACTACTTTCCAGCTCTCCTTGTCTGGACGTAGAGTAGCCGGAGTATTCTTTGGTAACACTTGAGGTTGTAGGAATAAAAGGGGATCTACACTATTTCCTTCACTTTTTGACATTTTTCCACCATAAGGATCTCTTACTAGTCCTGAAATCCATACTTGTTGAAATGCTGGCTTTTTAAAAAGGTGATATGCTCTTAAGATCGTGTAAAATAACCAAGTTCTTACAATCTCTTTTCCTTGGGGACGTATAGAGCAGGGGAAGTTATTCTCGAAGAACTGCTTTCCTTCATCTCTAAAGAAAATCTCTCCGAAATTACATGCAGCTAATTCAGATATAGATGAATCAAACCAAGTATCAAATGTGCGTACCTCACCTCGAGCATCTTTCAGAGACTTTCCACATTCAATACATGATTTTATTGGAGAAAGTTCTTTCCACGCATCATAATAGCGATCTAATTCTTCTTCTTTTGGAACATTCGGTGTTTGACATTTGTTACAGTACCAGATAGGAATGGAAGTACCATAGAATCTTCTTCGACTTATAGCCCAATCTGTGTTTATAGCTTTTATCCAATTGTCTAATATGATTTTGTTCGATTCGGGGAAGAAATCCATCTCTTCCACAAGTTCTTTAATTTCAGGAATCACTTCGAGTTGTTTAAGATAATATTCTTCCATGGCAATTATTTCAATGGGAGTTTTCGACCTCCAACAAACTGGAACCCTCCTTTTTGTCTCTGTTGACTTTATGAGAGTTTTGGATTCCTTTAAATCTCTAACAATCGCAATTTGCGCATCTTTTACAAGCATTCCTTTATATTTTTCCCCAACTTCATTAATACGTCCATCTGCATCAATGGCCGTTTTTGGGTTAAGAAATCCTTCTTCCCGTAGAATTTTCACGTCAGATTTATCCCCGAATGCGCATATCATCATAATTCCAGTTCCAAATTCAGGATCTGCTTCTCTATGTTTCCGTATGGGGACTTTCTTCTCAAAAATTGGTGTAATAGCATTTTTCCCTTCAAATTTTGTGTATCTTGAGTCAGTAGGGTGAAATATGATTAACTCACATGTGGTTATCAGTTCCGGTCTTGTTGTAGAGATTATAATTGATTCATCAGATTCTTCAATTTCAAATCTTATTTCGTGTAAATGTGACTCATCATTTCTGTACTCAATCTCCGCATCCGCTATTGTAGTTCCACAGTCAACGCACCAATTATTCGGACGTTCCGCTCTCGTAATTAATCCTTCATTCCAAGCTCTAATAAACGTTCTTTGGGTGTTATATCGATATTCTGGAGAATCAGTTTGATAATATATTTCTGGGGATCCGTAGAATGTATTACACGAGAGTCCCATCCACTTCATCACTTGTATAGTATTTTCTTCAGCAGTATCAAGTTCCTGTTTGCAAATTTGTAGAAATTCTTCTCTATCCATCTCATGCATTGATTTATTGAGTTTTTGCTCAACTTTTACTTCCACTGGTAGACCATTCCGATCTGCACAAGCTGGAAAAATTACATTGCTTCCACGCATTCGGTAATATCGCGCAATCATATCAATTTGAGCATAATGTATAGCAAATCCCAGATGAGCACGGCCCGAAACATAAGGAGGAGGAGTATCAATAATGTATACGGGTTTTTTGGAATCCTTTGAAAATTTGTACGTCTCAGATTCAGCCCAATATTGGATTATATCTCTTTCACTACTTGCTTTCCATCTTTTTTTCTTAATTTTTGGTTTTAGTGCCATGCTTTTCTCCTCTGATAATTTATTTCGCTCATATTCCATAGATTTATCTTCTTTTGCAAAAAAGAGTAATAATTACCTAAAAAAGTAGAGCAATAAAAATCGTACTTACTCGGTACAAGGTTTTTACGGAATAAGTCAAAGAAACTATGTCGTATGATAAGAAACTGTGATTTCCTTTTAGCGGATTGATGTAGAAGGAATAACAAAACGATCCCAGCTATTTACCACAATTTTTCACCACATTTAGTCATTTAAGGGAACTCCTTTTAAAGTTTAATTTTTGGCTAAATATTTACGCTATCGAGCTTGAACGTCAATACACAAAATATTCCCTCTTGATCTTTGTTCAAAGTGTTATTACTTGTAGTTCAGTATGAATATACGTGTAGATATTTCTTTCTCGGGTGTTTCGTCGAATGGCAGCTGACATACTCGCTGAAGAACAACTTAAGCTGGAATTACTTCGAGTATTATCCAAATACTTTTTAAGACAGCTCGAAGAGCTTTTGAGAGATCAAACCGGAGCTTTTTTTCCTGTTGATCATTTATCGACACTAGAATTAGGAAAAAGGCTAGGAAAGAGAAAAGAGCTACAATTAATGACAGTTTCTGTCTGTGACTCGCTACAAAATCGTGATTTTGATATTGATTTAGCCTTTAAATTCCACGAAAGCTCTGAAGCCGCAGTTGAGGAAGCAAGCGGCGCTGCATGGCTAGAGGATCTCCTTAAAACTAATAACAGACTAAAAACTGCGCGTTTACTATATTTTTCACGTGAGCACTCATTGTTAATATATGAAGGTTTATCAAAGCCCACAGAGTTTTTTGAAAATGAATTGGACATGCCACAAAAATTATTTCTTGCGGGGAGTGCCCTTCCTTATATTCATGGGCTTTTTGAACAAAAAATAGGTCTTGATCGATATCTTCATCTAATCACGGAAACTTTAAATGGATTGAATATATCTTCAAATGACCGTGATGAATTAAATTACCTTTTTAAGCATCCTTTAAAGCAAATGGGATTAAGTTTAGCAGGAGCTCACTGTTTCGGAGATTTTCATCCAGGAAATTTGATGTTTTATGAATCAAATACACCTCTTGAAAATACAGGAGATTCTCGTATGGATAAAACCATAATTTATCTAATTGATCCTGCTTATTTAGATAGAAATAGTTTTGTAGATCGTACTGAAGATATTGGAACATTTTTCGCGAAATTTGCCTATAATGACTATTCGTTAACACAGAATTTTGATAAGACTGTTTCAGATGTCGAACTCTTCTGTAAAGGGTATGATCATACTTGCTCCTATAATGGGGTATCTTTATCTGATTATTATCCAGAAGGAATTACCATCGATTTTCATATTGCATTAGGAATACTAATTGAAAGTCTATTCAAAACTAGATTGGCCAGATATACCCAACCAAATTCTATTAGTCCTTTAGTTCAAACGAGTGTTGATGCGGCAAAATTCATCCTAGAACGACGTCCTTTTCAAGGTCTTGAATGAATTAGGATATAAAATTAGAACGGATCATCCGTATCAACAATCTTTCTCGTTATTAGAAGAAATTCTCAATCAAAAGAAATCCAAGGATAGCTAGAATACCACTGAGAAATGCCGAGCTTATGTTAACAAGATCATTGGTCACTAAACGATTTCCCTTTAGAAAACGTGTAGTATTTCCACATTTATGGATCTGTCTTTCCGTTACTTTCTGACAGCGATCACAATAATATAAACCTTGTATTGTAGCTCCTTCTAGTGAGTCAATTAATCCACCTACTGTACCCATCAGTGTTAATAGTACAAATTGTATGAACATCTGTATTAAACCAAATTTTGAAGAACATACCAAAAAAATGAAGTATACGAAAGATATTATTGATGCACCAACCAATCCTGCAATTGTGCCCATAATTGTCACACCTCCGCTAGTTCCTTTCGGAACCTGTTTTTTAAGATTAGTTATTAGTCTAGGTATGGCAGATGTGTTAATTCCAATTTCTGTCATCCATGTATCTGAATTATGAGTAGCAATGCTTGTGAATGCAGCAAATATTAACGGAGAATTCGATAGTAAGGAAATATTATTATTTTCCTGAACCACTGGGAAGTAATCAATTAATAAATACATAATTCCGAATACTATTGCTGGAAGGCTATTTGATAAAACTTGAATTGCATCTCGAGTTGAATCCTTAGAGAATTCAGCAATAACAATTTGCTTTTGCGGTGAAGTTTGTTTTGAAATTAATGAGGAGGTTAGAAAAAAGACCAATAACGCACACCATAGAAATGGCGAAATTACAAACAGCATAATAGCAATTGTAGCTCCAGCTATAACTCCTCTGGGAACAGTAAGTAATCTTAATCTTATTATTATGAATAACATGGGGAAGTTGAAAATAATTCCCCAAAATAGTGCTAATAATAGATAATCTGTAATGATATTCATCTAGAGTTTCCATCCATTTTCTCGGGCGCATAACAGATTGTTATTAGTCAATAGTTTTTTTAATCCCTGATTTTTCTATAGAATTTAGTGTATTGTGATTGTTGTACAAAAATAGCTAAATCTGGTTCACACTGCTCAACTTCTTTCTTTGGAAAAAAATTCACAGCTAATATAAATTCTTAGTAAAGTTGTTTCATCTGCCTTCGTTGATAAGCCCTGTGAATGATAGTCGAAATTATCATTAATAATCAGCATTAAGTAGCTTTTCCTAGAAGATTTAACTAATGAGGTTTGAGCTATGTGTTTTATTGAATATGACGTTGATTTATACGATTCTCTACGCTTATTTAGTTTTTTCTTAGATTAAACTCAAACGAAGACTAGAAGAGGTCTATCTCGTGGAACAATTAGCAAATGATGATAAGTGGGAAGTCCTTAAATCCCTGTATAATGAATTTGGATTAGTAAGGCAACACCTTTACTCCTTCAATGAGTTCGTTGATAAAAAACTAAATGAGATCGTCCAAGAACGGCCTAAAATTGAACCAGATATTGAAGGATTTTATGTAAAATTGGAAGGAATCGAGGTTGGAGAACCTTCCGTGAGGGAAGCTGACGGTTCTGAAAGAACTATTTACCCCATGGAAGCCCGCGTAAGGAATTTGATATATTCAGCCCCCCTTAATCTGAAAATGCGACCAGTATATGTAGATGCAGGAATTGAGAAGGAAGAGGAAGTAATTGTTGCTTACATTGGTAGATTACCAATTATGTTAAAATCAAATTCATGTTTGTTACATAATCTAACCACTGAAGAATTAACACGATTAGGAGAAGATCCTGAAGACCCTGGTGGATATTTTATTATAAATGGATCAGAAAGAGTAATTGTTACCCAAGAATATCTTGTATCAAACCGTGTATTAGTAGATGAAGGTCGAAAAGGATCCTCAACAACTGCAGTAGCGAAGGTATTCAGCACCGTTGCAGGATTCCGTTCATTAGTTTCTGTTCAACGAAGGAAGGATGGACGGTTACTTGTGAATTTCTTTAGTGTTCCTAGACCCCTTCCATTAGCGGTTTTGATCAAGGCACTAGGCATTACTATAGATCGTGATATTGCGAATCTTGTTAGTAATGATCCTGAACTAATCCAAGAACTGCTACCTACGTTACGAGAAGCAGCAGAAATTGTAGATCAGGAAGAAGCCTTGGATTTCATTGGTAAACGAGTTGCTGTAGGACAAACTAGACAGTATCGAATTTTGCGAGCTAAACAGGTATTAGACAACTATTTGTTGCCACATGTTGGAAAAGATGCTAGTTATCGAAAACAAAAAGCCCTATATCTTGCGCAAATGGCCTTAAAGGTCATAAAGCTTAATTTAAAAAGAATCGAGGCTGATGACAAAGATCATTATGCGAATAAGAGATTGAAACTTGCTGGTGAAATGCTTACCAGTCTTTTCCGTGTTGCTTTTCATTCCCTTTATCGTGATATTAAGTATCAACTTGAAAAAGGAGCACGGAGAGGTAAATTACCAAATTTACGAGTAGCAATGCGAGCTGATGTTATTACTGAACGGATCCGTCATGCCTTAGCAACTGGCAATTGGGTAGGCGGAAAAGCAGGAGTATCGCAGTTATTAGATCGTACAAACTATATGTCTACTTATAGCCATCTTAGACGTGTAATTAGTCCTCTCATCCGAAGTCAAGCTCACTTTGAAGCTAGAGATTTACATGCTACTCATTGGGGAAAGATATGCCCAAATGAAACTCCAGAGGGGCCTAATTGTGGATTGGTGAAAAATCTTGCAATGCAAGCTTATATCTCAATTGGCACACCCGACGAACCGGTTAAAGAGTTTATCTATCAAAATTGTAAAGCTATTCCAGTAACTGAAGACATCGACCATCAAGGCGTTCAAATATTACTAAATGGAAACCTTATTTCCACGACGAGAGAGCCACTCGAAACCTTCACCATGATCAGAAATGCAAGAAGAACTAATAAGCTCTATCATGAGATTAATTTGGCCTTCTTTGAAGAAAATCATGTTATCTCAATCAATACTGATGAAGGACGTGTTCGTAGACCATTAATCATACTTGATCCCTCAGAGAATCCAGAACAACCGGCTATTCCAAGACTCAAAATGGGGCATATTGAGAAATTACGGAAAGGTGACATAAAGTTTTCCGATTTGTTAAGAGAAGGAGTAATTGAATTTCTTGACGCAGAGGAAGAAGAAAATTCATTTATTGCGATGACTTTAGATGAAATTGAAGTAAATCATACACATGTAGAAATTTCTCCTTCCGCAATATTAGGCATATGTGCGTCCATCATTCCGTATGCTGAACACAATCAATCACCTCGTAATACTTATGAAGCGGGAATGACAAAACAAGCTCTAGGACTTTATGCTTCTAATTTCTACTTCCGAACTGATCGTCGTGCTCATATATTACAAGCTCCTCAAATACCTTTAGTGGGTAGTAAACCAATGGAGGTCATTGGGTTCAATGATCGTCCTGCTGGACAAAATTTCATCGTGGCAATCTTGAGTTTCCAGGGTTACAACATCGAAGATGCTATCATACTTAATAGAGCTAGTGTTCAGAGAGGTTTAGCTCGAAGTCATTTCTTTAGATCATATGTTGGTGAGGAGAAGAAGTATTTAGGCGGACAAGAAGACAGGTTCGAGATTCCTCAAAAAGGAGTGCGTGGGTATCGTGCAAAAGAAGTTTATAGGCATTTGAGCGAGGTCGATGGTATTATTGAACCAGAGATTGAAGTAGGAGGAGGAGATATCTTAGTTGGACGGACTTCTCGACCACGTTTTCTAGAAGAATACATTGAACTAGATTCATTTGAGTCTGCAACTCCCCAACGAAGAGAAACAAGCCTTGCTATCCGTCATGGCGAGAAAGGTATTGTTGACGCGGTAATTCTGACTGAAACTTCTGAAGGAAGTACTTTGGTAAAGATAAAAGTTCGTGATCAAAGAGTTCCCGAGTTAGGAGACAAATTTGCATCTCGACATGGCCAGAAGGGAATCATTGGAAATGTTGTTCCACAAAGTGATATGCCTTTTACAGAAGAGGGAATTGTACCAGATTTAATCATCAACCCACATGCCATTCCAAGCCGAATGACGGTGGGCCAAATAATTGAATGTATGAGTGCTATTGTTGCTTGTTATGAAGGTAAACAAATTGACGCGACTCTTTTTGAATCTCCTGATCCTGAAGATATTGCTGATCGTTTGAGAAATTTAGGTTTTCATCCCTACGCTGAGTCCGTCATGTATGATGGAATGACTGGTCAAAAACTTCCTGCACGAATATTTATCGGGCCAACTTATTATCAAAAACTACATCATCTTGTATCTGATAAAATTCATGCTCGGGCACGTGGACCTATTCAGATCCTCACTCGTCAACCTACAGAAGGACGTGCACGTGAAGGAGGGCTGAGATTCGGCGAGATGGAACGTGATTGTCTGATTGGACACGGAGCTGCTTTATTATTAAAAGAACGGTTACTAGAGGAATCAGATAAAACTGAAATCTTTATTTGTGAGAATTGTGGGGTGATAGCAACGTGGGATCGAAAAAAGGATCAAACTTACTGTAGTATCTGTGGGACAGTAGATACTGGGATTTATAAGATTGCGATATCTTATGCATTTAAACTATTGTTGCAGGAATTAATGGCTCTGACAATTAAACCTCAAATTGTGTTAGCAGACAGTACATATTAATCAAGGTGGACATAATGGGAATTGATAGTAGTAGTAGAATGGGTTCAGCAAGTTTCTATAAAAGAGCAATGCGAATTCTGAAACTCGCCAAGAAGCCAGACAGATCAGAAGTAACGCTAGTTATTAAGATTACTGTAGCTGGAATGGCAGTATTGGGTTTAGTAGCCTTTGTTATACGGTTTATTATATTTGTAATACTTGGTCGTGAATTATAGGAAATATTAGTCCTGAATTCTTCTTAAATTAAGATTAAGTGATTAGAATGCTAGAAAAATATGGAATTTACTGCTACAAGGTGAAAAAGGGCCAAGAATTCAATGCCGCGGAATCAATTGCACAGTATGCTGATGTCCATCGTTTTGATATAAACACTGTCCTTGTTACCGAAATACAAGGATATTTATTTATCGAGGGGAATATTCAAGATATTTTGAAGGCCGTTGAGAACGCTCATTATGTCAGTAAGCAATTAGGACGTGTCCCAATCTCGGAATTAGAAAATCAATTAGTTCCTACTCCAGTCATTGAGGGTTTGAAATCTGGAGATATTGTTGAAATTACGGAAGGTCCTTTCAAAGGAAGTCAAGCTAGGATTTCTTCAATTTATCAAGCTCGTGAGGAGATTACTGTTGATTTATTGACCAGTAGTGTTACAATACCAATCGTACTCCATGCTGATTCAGTGAAATTGATACAACCCAGTGAAGAAGAGGACGAAACTGAAGTCGAGTTGTAAAATCTTCTAGCTACTAGAGCCTAACTTATTAATCCTGAAAAAAGAAAGCCTAGACGAAGGATATATTCTGCAGGAGTCTCGGTACTTCGAGTTCTAACTGCTTAATTAGCGAAAACGAGATGAATATTATGGCTATCTCAATCACAAAAATGAAAAGCGGCTCGGATAGAAAAGAAGCCCAAATTGAGACTATTGTTAAATTAGCAGAAGAGAATTCAGTCATTGGTATTGCTGATTTGAGTGGAATAAGTTCTAAAGCAATTCAAGGAATAAGAACATCCTTAAGATCAGGAGAGGTAAGTGCGACACTTAAAGTCGCAAAAAATACCCTGAAAGCAATCGCACTGGGAAAACTGGAAGGAAAAACTAGTAAAAAAACTGTAGAACAGTTTCTCGCAAATATCACTGGTTCCTGTGCCCTGATTTTTACCAATGAAAATCCTTTTAAACTTCAGCAATTTCTTAGTAGGAATTCCGTTCCTGCACCTGCAAAAGCAGGCCAGATCTCCCCTGTAGAAGTGTTTATCCCTGAAGGTGTTACCAATCTCGATCCAGGTCCAATAATTAGTGAATTAGGTTCAATCGGATTACAAACTAGGATAGAGAAAGGTAAAATAAGAATAACAAAAACTGCCAAGGTTCTCTCTGTCGGAGATACTGTTAGTGAAACTCATGCAGCTGTACTTACAAGACTTGGAATCCAACCGTTTAGTGTAAACCTTCAATTGAGCTATGTACTTGAGGGTGATGAGGTAATTGATGGAAGCATACTAGACGTTGATGAGGATCAAATTCTGTCTGATCTAAAACAAGCTTATATGAATGCTTTAGCTCTTGCAGTTGATCCAAGCGTGAATTATTATTCAATGCAATCAATTCCAGTTTTACTTAGTAATGCAGCACGTCAAGCTTTTAATCTATCTATAGAATCGAATTACATCACACAAGATAATCTCAATATATTACTGGCGAAAACAAAAGCCCAGGCAAATACATTGAAGGGAAAAGTATCTGATTCAAAAATAAAATTCAAAGAATACTGATCTTGACTATTAGTTGTCCTTATCAAGAAATAATCATTTCAAGATCTTTTGGATATATTTTTCTGGATTGAATTTCTCTAAATCTGAGTATTTCTGTCCAGTTCCGATATACATTACTGGCAGACCATTTGTAGCATGTGTTACTGATATTAAAGCTCCTCCCCTTGCATCTGCATCCATTTTCGATAATATAACTCCATCTAAGTTAATGGATTTGTGAAACTCTGAAGCTTGTTTGGTTGCATCATTTCCAGCAAGAGCATCGACAACTAAAATTGTATAATCTGGACGTGTAACCCGTTTGATTTTCATCATTTCTTGCATTAGATCTTTATTAATAGCCATTCTACCTGAGGTGTCTATTATGACTACATCCGCATATTTTGATTTTGCGTGAGCAATGGCATCATAAGCAACCGCTGCAGAATCACTTCCGTAATCTCCTGAAATTATCTTAACACCTACTTTGTCTGCATGAATCTTTAGTTGTTCTTGTGCACCAGATCTAAAAGTATCACTTGCTGCGAGAATCACACGCATTTTTTTCTTCTTTAGTAGGTATGCTAATTTTGCGATTGTAGTTGTTTTTCCAGTACCATTAATTCCCAATAAAAGAATGATAACGGGTTCTTTTGTAAGAGATTGTTCTGTTTTTTTCCTTGACTCAACTATCTCCTCTATCAAATCGATTGATTTGGAGGGGGAGATGATTTTAATGAGGGCAGGTTCTGCATTGTCTAAAAGAAATTTTGAAAGATCGCTAAATCTACGAGCCCTTTTTCCTTTCATCTTATTAATTAAATCTGTTGCTATCGCGTTTGCAACTTCAATAGAGACATCATTAGTAATTAGTAATCGCTTGAAATCGGTGATTGCTCTCTGGATGTTTTTTTCTGTGATTTCATATGTAGAGAATTTCTTCTTAAGTGAACCCACCCCTTTCTTAAGTGATGACATTCTTACATCAGCTAGTGTAATTGTTACTTTTTCAAGATTTGGTCAATGATTTTATTGTCCAAGGACTTGGTAATCCTGGGCAATCTTCACTAATTCAGTCCTTCGATTATTCATCATCTGAGAGAATTGATTGTACTGATCTCTTAGTTGTTTCACATTGGAGTTTAAGCTATCGAGTTGAGTTTTATTCCTCTCTTTAGCCTCCTTTAATGAAGCTTGCCGACTTATACCTGATCCAAGAGAGATAAAAACTTTATCTGGATCTTTGATTGTACAAAGAATGTAGTTTGATCCTCCAATTTGAATAAGCATCTCATCACCGCCCTTTTTTCCTTCAAGTTCTGTTTGAGTTAGAATGGACCCATCGATAGAGGTCATTGCTCTATTTATTAGTGATATCTGCTGCTCTATAGCATTTAAATTTAGCTGAAGTTGTTCAATTTCAGTCTGAAGAACTTGAACTCGTTGAAGAATCTCCGGAGGCAAATTGGGATTCGCCATTACTAGTCCTCTACAGGGATGGAGAATTCATTGTTGATTATTTTCTCAATTAAGGGATCTGTAACTTCTTCTTTTGAAATCTCTGAAATACTTAGGATTTTTATTTGATTTCGTTTTAAACGGTTTTTACTCCCAAGTTGTGAGAATAGTTTATCTTTTGCATTTTTTTCTGTAACAGCTAAATATTCCTTTGAGAATGGTGAAGTTTCTCTTCTCTGCTTAAATTGACCTGAAATTCGGTAAATTTTTACAGATTTTTCATTTGACATAATTTTACACCTCTTTTGGTTTACTTTGTGTTTGTTTTATAATTTCAATTCTATGTGATTAATCGCAATATTAGGAGGAGAAACATCTTGTTATTTCCATTATTTCAATACCTGTTGTTTCTCGTCCAATCAGTAGTCCTTTGGAGTTACCGATAATTCCAGAGGAAATAAATTCAGATCCTTTATTGACACTTCCTACTCCAATCTCTTCAAGATTTAGTATGGATTTCAATTCCTTTACTTCATCCTCGTGGGAGAGTGGGGTGATCAAACCTCCATAATTGGTAATATAGGCTAAACTTCCTACTAGATCTGAATTAGCAATTGTTCTAACGGTAAGAGGCACCTTTAAAATGTTTTGAATGTTCTCACGGATTTTAGAGGGTACTATTGGGGAGATGATTCCGCCAAAATCATTTGCTAACACTACATTACCGAAAGCAAAGAATTCTGGAGCCTGATAAACAGGTAGACCTGTTGATTCTATTTGTTCGACTACTTCCTTCGATACTACATTTGAAAGAATAAATCCATTGGAGTTCCCAAGGACTAATGAACCAATTATTCTTTCAGCGAGTTTAATTGCCTCAATATTCATAGTTGATTCTATAAGATTGACAAGAGCTTCTGGTGTTTCAATAGGAACTAGTGCATAGTTTTCTGTACAAAGAATTGAGACTCCAATATGGATGTTTCCGTTTAAGTCAGCAAATTCAATCTCCAATACCTAGGCATCTCCTTTTTAAAACAATTGAACCAATTTTTGTTCTAAAGAATCCAATAATCATGCAAGGAAGACGGTAACAATGTCGTCTTCGGTTTTTACAACACGTATACGGATTCTTCGTGGGGGATGCTGAATGCCTCTTGTCCACATTAATTCATTGACTTCAGGTGTAATAATAATATTTTCACTCCTCAGATGCCGTTGAATAAATGACTTCAAATGACGCATTGCTCTTGGAGTCCTCTTCTGTCGTGGAATCTTTCGTCCATAGACCACCTTACTAAAGGGTACGGTGTAAATTCTTTCTTCAATAATAGAATCTTCTGGTGTTTCACTCATTTTGTTTCACCTTATGGTTTAATCTTAGTACTACGCCACCGTCTCTTTTTTGGGTGATTTGTAAATCGTCGTGAGGTTCTCATAATTACCCATGTAGGAACAGTCTGATTTTCCTTTCCTTTCTTCCCTAATCTGATTTTTTTTGGGAATGGTTTATTTCGTGCCATTGTTCTTGCTCCTTAATTTTTATCCACTTTCGTAGAAGGACCCATGGTAGTCTTAATGGTTATTGATTTAATCTGTGTAGATCCTTTCGGTAATTTTCCCGTAAGTGTTTGGAGGATTGCGTTTGCGTTTTCAGATAGCATTTTGTTATCTAAATTGGCTTTCCCTATTTTAGCATTAATAACTGGGGTAGATTTTAAACGTAACTTCACTGTTCTACCATATCGCTCCACAAATTTCTCGATATCTACTTTAGGTGGTATTGGTTTGGGCATTTTTCCCCTTGGTCCAAGGATTTTTCCTAAAAATCTCGCTACAACTCCCATTAGGGGAGGTTGTGCGAGGAAAAATGCATATTGATTAGCAAATTTTTTCGCTTGCTTGGGTTCTTTAGATAATTGTTCGATTTCCTTGCGACCTAAGGTTTGTAATCCTGATTCTTTAGATTTTGTTGCGAGGTCTCCCTCAGCAAAGACGGCAACACGGGTGTCGCCTCCCAAATCGTTAGGAACCAAGGTTTCAATATTTATTCGGTTCGTAGGATTCTTTAGGTCAATATCACGTAAGCCTATGGAAATTTCAACAGTCTCAGTAAATTTACGTTGTTTTCTTTCCTCACTTAAACTTTTGGCTTTTGATATTGCTTCTTCCAGTTGATTTGGTGCATAAGACATAATAAAATCCCTTCATATTTTCTTAATGGGTTTTATTTAAATTTTTAGACTGCTTCTAGGTTTTTTAGACTTATTTTTTGTGTGTTTTGAGGAGTTTATCCCTCATTTGTAAAAAGGAAATCCTTCACTTGAAATTTAAATTTACTAAATTCTTTTACTCTATGTCTCCCTTACACAAATTCTTTTTATTTTAGCGAATAATAGGCTAATTAAAGATATAAAGGAAAAGAATTCGATGATAACAACTCTTAATTTGTCTAGAAAATCTTCCTAACCTGTTAAGTATATTAGCTTATTCACATTGTATAGGCGTCTTTTCGATTAAAATCAAACTTGTGATCAAAATGGCAAAAACAGTTGAAGCATTAGTTGATGCAGGACAAGCCACCCCTGGTCCACCCCTTGGTCCAGCACTTGGCCCCCTAGGTGTTAACATCAAAGCAGTTATTGATGAAATCAACAAGAAAACTCAAAATTTTAAAGGAATGAAAGTACCAATTGTTGTTGAAGTACATGATAATCGGAAATTCTCAATTACTGTTGGTGTCCCTCCTACATCATCACTCCTTTTGAGTGAAGCCAGAGTAGAAAAAGGAAGTGGAACTCCAAATTCTGAAAAAGTCGGTAATTTAAAGTTCGAACAATGTGTTAAAGTAGCTAAGATGAAACGAGATGCGATGTTAGCCGTTGATTTACGCGCTGCAGTAAAAGAAGTTGTAGGTACTTGTGTTTCCATTGGATTAACTGTTGATGATTCTGAACCCAAGAAAATCATCGAAGAAATAAATTCAGGGACCTATGATAGCTATTTTTGAGGTATAATGGAAAATCCCAATCAACTTGAGAATCAAGTTGGAATTGAAGGCTATCAATTACAGTATTCTGGCATTGGGGGAGATATTAAGCAATACCCCGAAGATTTTTTAGTTCAAGAGATTATCCCTGATGGACAAATACTTACAACTGGTAAGGAAATTGGAACAGATGTTGGAGGAATGTACACTCATTTTACCTTATGGAAACGAGGAATTGATACACATTCAGCCATCAAAAAAATCTGTACTCTTTGTCACCATTCCGAAAAGGATTTTGGTTATGCAGGGTTAAAGGATGCACAAGCAGAAACACTTCAACGAATCTCTGTTTGGTCAAGAAAAAAAGAATGCTTAGAGAAAATTAATCTTCCGAATCTAAAAGTCCTAAATCCGATTAAACAGAAGTTTGGAATCTCTATAGGAGATCTTCTTGGTAATCATTTTCAAGTAAAAATTCGTAATATTCAGAGAAATGTCAGTCAGACCGAACTAGAAGCCCTGTGTTCAGATATCGAAACTGGAGGATTCCTGAATTATTATGGTTTACAACGATTTGGTTCAAAAAGACCAATACTACACAAAATTGGTCTTCACTTAATTAGAGAAGAGTATTCTCTAGCAATTGACACCTATCTTGGGGAACCTTCTAAATTTGAACACGAAAAAATTTCTAAATTAAGACAAATGTATATTAACGAAGAGTCCTTAACAGAAATTTATGCAAAATTTCCTTCTACTTATGCATTTGAAAAAAGAATGCTTTCTGGTTTAATAAAACAAAATTCTGAAGAAAAAATTATCTTTTCGCTCCCAATTTACTTTTTACGACTTGCGATTTCCGCTTATCAATCTTTTCTGTTTAATAAACTACTTTCATCATTGCATTTGAGAAAATACAAATTGAATTCTGATATATTTTTACCGATAACTGGATATTATACACGTTTAACAGATCTTCCAGAAGAAATGAAGTCATTAATGCAGGAGTTTCTTTTAAATGAGGAATTAAGTTGTAAATCCTTCAAGCATCGAATTAAAAAGTTAAGTTCGAAGGGTACAATGAGACCCGCAATAGTGAAACCGTACAATGTTAAAATTTTTTCAGAATCTGCCCGAAAAAACGACTTACAAGTGAATTTTAGTCTACCAAAGGGGTCTTATGGGACTATGCTGTTAAGAGAAATAATAAAATCCGGTTTAAATACAGAACATTATTCAGGATAGAATTTTCCTTCCTTTACTTCCCCATTCAAGCTTTTCTGCAAAATTAATGTCTCTATTGCTTTTCCTACTGCTTTGGAAGATATCCCTTGAATCTCAATTTCATCAATAGATGTTGGTTTCTCAATTAATTTTACAGCTTGAATAAGTAATTCTTTCTTGGATGTTCCTGATCCCATTTCATCTCCCTTTATTTTCTTAAGAGCTGCACGGACAGAAGCATTACAATCAGGACATCGAAATGAACCCATAATTGTGAGTGTAACCCTTCCCTCTTTATCAGGCATTGGACTAACTAATTGCCAAGTCTTCGAAGGAGGAGTTTCGGTTGGGTTTATTTCTGTGCCACATTTTTTACATGCAATCTTTTTCTTCCGTTTTCCAGGACTCATTATGTAATCACTTCGCTCTAAACATTTGCTTAAGTTCTATAACTCAGCCATCTGTAAAGAATTTTTTAAACAAGCAGGGCAGAGCTCTGCACTTAGTGGTCTAGCCACTCGTTTTCCACTTTTTGTTTTCGCTCTCTTGTTTGTACGTAACGCACTCCCACAAATACGACAATGAGAGGAAGTCTTACTCTTTTTTGTCTTGTGGGTGACGATACGTCCACCTGGGGATTTCTTTTTAATAATGTTTTTTGTCATTAAGCTTCACCTTATTGATGATTAATCAGGTTGGAGGCCTGCAAGTTTTTGAAAGATTGATCCAAATGTGATACTTCCTCCAAAATACCACCAGACGTAATCAGGACGAAAAACTTCTCCCCAACCTGGTATATCGGTATTTGTGCCAATTCGTAAAATGATATTCTCTGGAAGTGCAAAAGGAATTACTGCAGGGATCGCTTCACTGCCTCTGTAGATATTCGAGAGAAGGACGAAGAATATCATTAAGGGAAGAAAAGTAATCAATAAGGGTTTCATTCTCATCGAAGTTAATTCCGATTGTAATTTCTTCATTTTATCAGCATTTCTCTCGTATTTCAGCTTCAATTTTGTATCAGCAGTTCGCATCATTTCCATTCGCATTTTATTATGTTTTTTTGTTTCTTTTGTCAAGACTGCTAATCGATCTATGTCTATCATATATCTCGATATCAGTGTGGATCCAAGAGATACAAAGAAAGCGACAATTAATATGAAAATCGACGATAAGGGGGGATCCTTTGGGGGAAAAGATGCCAATGTTGTTAAGAAAGTATTTAACGTATCAGCTAAAAAATCTCCAACATTATTTAGGAAAAACACTGTAAATTCCTTCATTACCATCCTATTCAGAACTAGGAAAAATAATCCTTAGTTCTTCTTCATTGATACGAATTTATTTTTGTGTTTTATGTTCTCGTATAAGAACCATAATTTAGTTTATTATCTATTAGGAGAATCAATATACTTATGTCTCAAAGAACAATTTTCTTCAATCTGGTTTTCAATCACGAAAAGAATAGTTTTATCTACTGAGGTTTAATTATTGGTTTTTCCACACTAATTTCTTAGCTTCTAGAGCATATTGTAAGATTTTCTCAACAGATCTATCCTCTGTTAGACTTTCTGATCTTATCATCCGCTTTAAGTGATTTATTTCCTTCTGTACCCGTCGAGCTTCTGTTACAAGACCTTTTTCTTGAGCAGACTTAATAATCTGTTCCATTTCATCAATATCATCAAGATCTCCAACTGAAACCTTCAGCATTACATTTACAACATTCGCACGTAGAAATCCTCTAACATGATCTGTTGTTTCTGAGATCTTAATAGCTTCTTGGATCAATCCTTGTGCTTCAGAGAGGTGATTTGTATCAAAGAAAATTCGGTACTTATACAGTGAAATTATTGCTAAACTGATTAAAGCTCCATAGAGATCCGTTATTTTAGCTTCTCCCCTTCTTCGCGTGATATACTTGTAAAACTCTTCAGCACCAGTTAAATTGAGTTTTTTTAGTTGAATATTTCCCTTTATCAAAGCTAAGGACATCTTTCCTTGATAATACAACCTTGAGTTAATATTTGTCTGTCTTAAAATGGCATCTAATTCTTCAACAAGCGAGTTTATTTGTTTATAGTCTTCAAAATCGAGAAATAAATCACAAAATCTAGACAAATGACTGAATAATGCCGTTTTCGGAATCTTTCCTTTTATCGTTCGAATTCTACTAGTGAATTCTTCATAAAGTACTCTTAGTCTTTCAGATGAACCTGTTTGCTGTTTTTGGGATTCAACATCAGCCTTTGAGACCAGAACTTCGATAACTTTTCTTTCATTGTTCAAATATTGGAAGATTTGAAATGCAATATCAAAATGATGGCTAGCTTCTTCAATGTTTTCTAATCGAAGGTAAGCCTCTCCAATTCCATGATGGATAAGAGCTTTATAGTACTTTCGATTAGTTTCGATAGCGTATTGTAACGCGACTTGAAATTTGTTAAAAATATGGCCGAATTTCCCAATACCACGATTAACTAGATGCATACCATATTGATAATTCGATTTAATTAGCCCTTCTTTATCATTAAGTTGTACATATATTTCTTGGGCTGTTTGAAATTCATTTGGCTTATCTTCTCGTGATTTAGATCTGAGGGCTATTTCAATTAATGCATCAGCTTTTCCTTTTGAGTAATTTATAATCTCTGCATTTTTCATGTTCTTTATAATATCAATTTCAGTTTCAATTCTACCTTCCCAAATTCTTTCATACATAGCTAAATAATTTGTTACATCAATTATAATTTGATCATTTTCTGATTCAGGATACTGCCTGAGAATAGAATACCAAATTTCCGCTGCTTCAGTGTCATTCCCATGGATCCATTCATTCCAGGCACGATCAAATTGAGCTTGAATAAATGGTTTAGATGTGATTGGTTTCACCTCAGATCTTAGATTTTTCGATTAAATCATTGCGATTTATCAAGAACTCTCTGAATTCTGATTCAAAAGGTTTTTTGGACATTTTATGGAATTGAAGAGTTACATCACGCGATAATGGCTTAGTAAGATGACGCTGTGCGCAGATAGGAATTGTATATCGGACACCCGTCCGTAATCCTCTTTTTTTCAATTGGTAACCAAAATCTTTTTCCTTAAGTGTGTTTTTACATCTCTTACAACGAAATCCTTGATTCATTCCGAGAGATTTTAGGGAACCATTACATTGAGGGCATTTAACTGGGATTCTAGAAATAATTTTCTTTAATTTTAAGACTTCAAAGTGTTCTAAATTAATTGTGATCGGATATTCATCCGAAGCAGGACGAACTCCTCCATAGACCATCAGCTCATCTCCAGTAGTTAATTCTCTTACAAAGTGCCTAAATATTTTTGTAGGTTCGTAGGCTGCACAATTAATAGATTTTCCATCTGATATAAGAGGAAATAATACATGTCCACCGTTTATCAAATATGGATCAGAATTGACTGTTCCTCTCACCTTGACAGAGAAATGTGGTTTAATCTCCTTACCATTAAATTCCTTGGGAAAATGAGGTTGAGTATGTTGATTCGACCGAAATAACATAATAGTATTTATCTTTTCGAGAATTTTAATTTTACACCACATATCAATAACCGAACGGGCATTTTCTCCTCTAATTCCCACATAAACTGGGTCTGGACCATGTGGAGTGATCATAAGTTGATTATGGATGTAGTCATAATTTCCAAATGATAAAGCTGTCGATTCATCTGCAAGAATAACTGATTCCTCATCAATTAGTCGTTTAGATACTTTAATATTTGGGTCCCTATAAGCGATGAATTCAAAAGTATAATCAGATTGAAGATCCGTTCCAATGGCTGCAGATGCTCCAATGAGTCCTCTTCCTTCTTTGATGTGGAAGTATTCACCATTAAAATCTTTATTCAGAATTTCTTTTATTGTTTCTATCTTAATAACTGAGTATAGAGCTTCTTGGTAAATTTGTTGGAGTCTAGGATCAGGTTTCCCTGATTGTAGGACAATACCTGGATCAGTATTCGTCTCATCAATATCTGAATATGTCTCAACTAGCTTAATAGATTCTCTCCAAATTTCCTTAATTTTCTTTTCCTCAGTGATGAATTTTATTGAGACAGCTCCATTCCCCCTCGTTTTATAAGGAATATTAGGATTTAATCTTACTAAACGCGGAAAATCGAGAAAATCTACACCTATTCTTTCAAGGAGATCGACAATTAAAGTTGCTAAATAGGTTGTACACATACCATAATTAGAATCTGTATCATCAATCCCGATAGTATATTCCTTTAGCATAGATTTCCCGTTTCTTCATTTTTAAAGCTTTGAAAGAACTCCTGTTACTAAAAGCGGCAACACTAGTGTAACATCTCCCATAATATCAATCCATTTCGCATCGGTGGTGACTTTTCCCCAAGAAACCGCCTCTTTGATTGATGCGCCACTTACTCCTCCATGTTCGGGTCGGTCCATTGTAACTTGGATAGCATAGCTTAGTCCGTCATGCAACTGAGATCCATTCATAATAAAATGTTTAGGTACTCCCCCACCCAGTATCATCGCACCCATCTTCTTCGAGTTGTAAATTATCTCCGAAAATTCAGTATGATCCTTCAATACATCGATTTTTAGAGGTTTTGTTTGTGAAAATAGCCACGACTGAACTCCTAACATACTGTCAGCGAATGAAGGAGAAAAAATTGGAATTTCTCGTTCATAAGCTAGCCTTACAATGGAATTTGGGTCTGTCACATATCGACCGATTTCATAGATAAATCGACGAGTGCTCATTGGTTCATTGGGGATATTATCTAAGAGTTTTTGTAATAAATTCTCGAATTTAACAAATGATTCATATGAAATAAAAGTATCAAATATTCTGCTAAAATCAAGCTCTTTAATTTTAACATCTTTTAATTGATTATCTCCATGAAAATGGGATCCTCCAGAAGTTTCTAGAAGATCATGGCTTAAATTTGCACCAGTGGTAATAATACAGTCAACCATATCGTTTTCGATCATTTTATAAAGAATTTTTCGCATTCCGCCCGGAATCAGAGCACCTGCTAATCCTAAAAATGTTGTACAGGATTTATCTTGAATCATATCCAAGAAAAGATCTGTAGCGAGTGCTACTTTACGACAGGTGAATCCTCCGTGTTTCATTGAATTTAACAACTCGGATACAGTCATATTCGGCCTAATATCGACTTGCTTCATCTTATGTAGCTTCATAATTGGTAATTCACATTTTTTGTTTCAATGGATTAGAAATTTTATGAATATGTTAATTTTGGGGTTTACTGATACAGATAAATCTCTCTCTCAAATTCTTTAAGAAAGACTTTTCACAAAATAAGGTTTATAAGTAGTATCTACTCCAATGGTTTAAACGTAAAAGGTTCAATTCTTTCCTTTCTCACCATCACTATGAATAAAGTGCACTAGTGGCCTTTCTTCCATACAATAAGTTGAATTATATGAAATTGAATATGCTCCTGCTTGTAAGAATACTAAATTATCATTTTCTTTCAACTTCCGAAGATTAACAAAGGGGTTCTCCTCGTTTTTAGCATTATAAGAATCTAACGTATCATTAGTCGACCCAACGATAATATATGGAGTAATTTGGGAATTTACATCGATTTTGACCTTCTTAATAGGAAAATTCCAATCAGCGAAAATAACATCAGGAATGGTATTATAAAAGCTCCCATCAAGACAAACAATATGAATTAATGGATCTATCTCTTTTATCACCGATACTTTAAATGCCAAAACACACGAAGGCGCGGTAAAATATCTTCCTGACTCAAGGATTAGCTTCTTGGAAAGTAATTGGCCATTGAAAATCTCTTGAATCACGTCTCTGAACTCACTGATCGAAGGAACGCTCGTCATTCCATAATCGACTGGAAAACCTCCTCCTATATCAAGTACGTTAATTACTATATCTAACTTTTCAATTTGAGAAATTAGATGACTAACTTTTCTCATTCCTTCTCGATATTGATCTAGGATTACGATCTGACTCCCCAAGTGCACGTGCAAACCTTGAAATGACAACCATTCAGAGGTTAAACAATGCGTTAGAACTGATTTAAATAATGAACTTTCATTTAAATTATCTGGAATTTGAATTCCAATCTTGCTTTTCTGACCTGAACAGGAAAATAATGTATTACTTAATTGGATTCCAGGATTAATTCTTACTAATATATCCACTTCTTCCTTTAATGACCTACACACCCTCTCAATATTTATCATGTCACTCCACGAATCGACTGCGAATAACTCAATTCCCTGTCCAATAGCAAATCTAATTGATGAAGGAGTTTTTACAATATTCGTATATATTATCTTCCTTGGATTCCCTCCGTTCTCAATAACATGCTTAATTTCCCCTTTCGAAGTTACCTCAAAGTGACTATCAAGTTCTGCAAAAGTTTGTGCTACTTCAGGTAATGAGTTTGATTTTAACGAAAAAGCTATTGCCAATGAATCTGTATTAAGTGAGGAGAATACTTCCATTACTTTATTATATTGTTTTTCAAGGATATCTTGAGAAAATATGAAAATTGGTGTTTTTTGTTTGTTCAGAAAGTTTTCCAGGTTCAACCCATTAAAATGTAGAACGTTGTTCCGATATTCAAGGTTTAGATACTTCTCTTCTTCTGAATTACCTCTTTCAGAGTGCAATTGATTGATGACTCCTATTAATCTGTGTTGAATATGTAAACTTACAGGATTATCTTATCAGGAAATTATTTAATAATTGTATTCTAAAGGTCTTTTAGTGTGATCTCACGTGAGCAATCTAAAATTCGTATCTCACAAACCCCAATCTTTTTGTGGAGTTATTAAAAGTAACTGGGAAGATGAAACACCTAATTATAATCTATTAGGAGTTCCAATGGATATATCCTCCTCATATCGTCCTGGATCCCGTTTTGGACCAGATACTTTCCGAAGATTACTTCAGTCAGAGAATTTTGAATGTACATCTGAAACACAGATAGATTTAACATCATATTTTCGAATAAAAGACTGGGGTAATATTGGAGTTATTAATACAGATATCGTAAAAACCCTGAAACGAATAAGTGAGGGGATTACTGACCTAATATCCTTGAAAACTCCTTTTTTGGTTATTGGAGGAGATCATAGTGTCTCTATAGGTATAGGAAAGGCTTTCGAGACATTAGATATTCCTATTCATACAATATACATCGATGCACATTTAGACTTATATGATGAGATCAATGAATCTCGTCTATCACATGCATGTTCCCTCAGAAGGCTTTCAGAAATGGATAATTTTGATGGGGCTACCGTTCTTGGTTATAGAGATTTTTTAATCGAGCAAGTTGAATATGCAAAGGAAAAAAATATGCAACTATATTCAACATCTGCCCTTCAAAATCAATCAAATATCTTCGAATTTGGAAAATCTTTAATTACGGGGTTGGTTCGAGAGCATCAACATTTTCATCTCTCTGTGGATCTAGATGTTCTTGATCCAAGATTTGCTCCAGGTATAGGAAATCCCGTATCATGTGGGTTATCTAGTAGGGAATTAATGCTTTTATTAACTGGTATTTTTAATGGTCTTCCTCCTGATATAAGATTTAGCTGGGACATAGTAGAGTATAATCCCATGTTTGATAATGCGGATATAACGGGCTTTTTTATTATTAAACTCCTAATTGAGTCTTTAGCGGAGCAAATTCAGTTTGTTCAGTCATAAAATCATCCCATTTTGATTTTCCAATAGAATTTATTAAGCCATAGTCGTTTTACGCGGTTTTCAGCTGAAGAATGCTTTCTTTTTTTGATGAGCTGAGAAAAATAAAAAAAGCACCTAGGTTTATGCGGTGTTAAATTGGTGAAAATCAATGACTCGAGATCCAAGTAGCTTTTTTGTCACTGAAATGGAAGAAATTCGTAGTGCAGGTAGAGAATGGGTTCATCGCAAACTCGAAGGTGCTTCTGATACTGTATGCAACGTTGAGGGAAAAGAGGTAATCATGTTATGCTCGAATAATTACCTAGGATTAAGTAACCATCCTAAAATGAAGGAAGCGGCAATTCAAGCCGTCAAAACCCATGGTGTTGGTTCGGGATCAGTACGAGCTATCGCTGGAAATATGGATTTGCATGTTCAGTTGGAAGAACGTCTTGCTGAATTCAAGGAACAAAAAGCAGGATTTGTTACCTCTGCTGGATTCACTGCAAATGAAGGAATCATACCCCAGCTAGCTCCTGATAAAAATGATATAATTTTGTCAGATGAGTTAAATCACGGATCGATAATTGACGGTGTACGATTATCTAAAGCTAAGCGTGCTGTATACAAGCACAATGATATGGGTGATTTGGAAAAAGTAATAGCTGAGTTAGATAAACAAAACCCTCGCAGAATACTCTTAATTACGGATGGAGTATTTTCTATGGACGGGGATGCAGCCAAATTAGATGAAATCTATAAGATTGCGGCCCCCTTTGGTGCAATGTTTTACGTTGATGATGCCCATGGTGATGGTGTACTTGGACGAAATCATTCTGGTAAGGGTCTTGTTGACCACTATAATCTACAAGGAAAAGTAGATATTGAAATGGGAACTTTTTCTAAAGCATTTGGAACAATGGGTGGATCAGTTGTCGGCTCTAAGGAATTAGTGACTTGGTGCAGAAATAAAACCCGATCATACTTATTATCCGGGAGTCACCCTCCTGCGACTGCAGCAGCTTCTATTAAAGCTCTTGATTTAATTGAACATGAAGAACCAGACTTAGTACCAAGATTATGGAAAAACATAAATTATTTTAAGAAGAGAATCATTGATATGGGGTATAATCATGCCATCACTGATGCATCCACAACAGCAATTATCCCCATCATATGCGGGGATCCACTTAAAGCTAAGGACATATCGAATTCCCTTTATAATGATTATGGGATATTCGCCCTTCCAATAGTTTTCCCTATGGTTCCAAGAGGACTGGATAGAATTCGTGTACAGGCAAATGCAGCTCAAACAAAAGATCAGTTAGATGAAGGATTACGAGCATTTGAGGAACTTGGGAATAAATTTAAGATTTTCTAAATTTTTCCCCTTTCTTTATTCTTCTTCCTCAGTATGAACCAGCTTCCTATTACTTCTAACCGTTACTCTACCCGAGTACCGAAATACTTGACTACAATCAGGGCAATACCAATATTTTCTTGATGCTTCATCCCCACTAGAAAATTGATAGAATCCTTGAAATATTGCATTGGGATGTCGACATCGTTTATTTTTTCGTTGTTTGTAAGTTTGGGTCATTAATTTTGGGATTGGAGGTGGTTCATTTTCTAAAATTCTCGTCTTATCCTTCTCGGTGTGTTTAATAACTGTAGTTTCTTGAAACGCTACTTTATTAACTTTTTTTCCTTCAAGAATCTCTTTTTGACATTTTGTACACCAATATATCAATTTCCTTTCTGGTCCAACCCTTTGTGTTGTAATAAGGGTACCACAAGTTTCACAGAAAGGACTGTTCACAGAATAACTCCTCTTATCCAGATTAATGATGTTATTTAAGGGAAATATTTCACTTTTCCCATTTTCCTCTTCAAATCAAAATACGTTTTCCTCTCAGAATCAACTTAAAACGAATGTAAAAAACTATAAAATACTTGTTAAAAAGCTCTACGTACTTCATGAGAGATTAAAAAGAAATTTATGAATTATTCAAAGAAGTAAAATTAAAAAACGGAGATAAATTTGAAAATTCCATTTTTAGGCAAGTTGCGGTTACATTGGTGCACTAACTGCCATGTTCCTTTAATTCGAAATCATTGTAGTAGCTGTGGATCATCAGGCCAAAAGGTTCAAGTCACCCCTCCAGGAGATATTCGACCTGCCTTTAAAGGAGATGTTACCCGAATATCCTCTCTAATAGAAAAGCAATATGGGGATATTTCTGGCCAAATTTTCCAAAAAATGATAGAAAATCAAATTCTTCTTCTAAATAAGGTGCCATATATCGACAGAATGGATGAAATTTATTTTCTCGGAAAAGTAATAGGATTACTTCGATTTAATCCTATAAAGAATGATTTTGAAGTGGTCCCTAGACTTGCTTTAGCAAAGAAACTCTGGCATAAAGATGCGAATAGCTGGGTTGAGGTTGATAAAGGAGCTAAGGATCCCATCAAGAAGGGAGCTTCGGTTCTAACTCCTGGTTTATTGGAAGTTCACGGAAAAATTTCCTTAAATGATCCAATTATTATTGTATGCCAACAAGAAGTAATTGCTGTTGGATTAGCAAAGATGACTGATGAAACTATGCTTAATGCCCCCAAAGGTGTCGCTATCAAGACAAAATATCGAAAAGAATTGGTTTCATTTGAATCAGTTCCCTCTTCATCATGGAAGAATATTGTTGAAGCCAATAGTCAATCATTAAATTCTCTTGAAGATGAAGCAATTAGTTTCATTGAAAATACAGCGAAGAAGTATGAAAACGTTGTTGTTGCTTATTCAGGTGGAAAGGATTCACTTGCGACACTCAATCTTGTTGCTCAATCTGACGTTCCATACGAAATTATATTTGCTGATACTGGATTAGAATATCCTGAAACGATTGAAAACGTTAAACTTATTTCAAAAGCTTATCAACGTAAAATATTGATTGATGAAAATGAGACTTGGGATTTTTGGGATCGTTTCGAACACTTTGGACCTCCCACTCGGAATTCTCGTTGGTGTTGTAAATCAGCTAAACTTGCTCCAGTTAATGCTATATTGGAGAAGAATTTTCCCGACGATAAGCATGTATTAACTTTTTTGGGAAAACGTCGTTATGAATCAATTGGCCGTTCTCAAGAACCAAGAGTTTCTCAAAATCCTTGGATTCCCAAACAAATTTCTGCCTCACCAATAAATAATTGGACCGCATTCGAGGTTTATCTATACATTAAAGCCAAAAATTTAATGGAATTGTTGAATCCTTTGTATTTACAAGAATTTGTCAGAATTGGGTGTTGGGTTTGTCCCGCTTCTTCCCTTGCTGATTTTTCCATTATGAAAAAGACTCATCCTAATCTCCTTAAGCAACTCACAGATAAATTATCAAAAATTAAATCAAATCGAGACTATCCTACTCAATATATATCTTGGGGTCTTTGGAGATGGAAACTTCTTCCATCGAAGATTCTCAACCTTTTAAACAGAGAAAATGTTACATATAAGATTAAGGACTCCTCATCAGATACAAATTCACAGTTACAGTTTTATATTACTCGTTCTCCTTCTCCATGTGCTCTAGGAGGGTACTCGAGTTATCTTTCAGCCAATCAAATGCTTAATTTGGAGTTAATCGATAAATTACTTCCTATTTTGGGAAATAGCGAATTCAATGAGAATTTAGACATACTTTCTGTTAGTAATTCTGATAGGGTTCATACAGATGTTTTCAGGGATGGTTCTATTATTGTTCGGGAGAATTCAATTGATACATTGACAGTTTCGGCAATAGATTACGCAAAAACGGTTTTTCGTATTACCTATTGCGATGGTTGCGGCGTGTGCACATTTAATTGTGAGGAAGATGCTTTAAAAGTTGATGAGGGAAAAGTAAGAGTTGATCATACAAAATGCACTCAGTGTAAGCAATGTAATAGTTTTTGTCCCTTGTTGAGATATCGTAGTGATGCTAGTTATTTTTTTCAAGAGAAATAAAAGGAGCATTGCACTTTTAGTTCCTTGAGATATCAGTAGAAAAACAAAAAACCCTGCAATAAAAGCTCCCCTTGAACTGTTTTTTGAGGTTTAACGCATTTGACTGGGCGTAAAGATCGAGTTATTGATGGTGCAAAGTCTATTCTATTAACCAGAGGCTTTGAAGTTACTTCCGAAGTTGAGAATGAGGAATATCACGATATTTTCGGGAAAAATCCAGAGGGTCAGACAATTATTGTTCGAATTCCTGAGAAAGAAGTTGTTGGTGTTAAGGAATTAAGGGATTATAAGGAAGAGATTGAGGAGAAGAAGTACGATTACGCCTTATTACTTGCTTTGAATAAATATACTCATTATGCTAAGAGAGAAGCTAAAGCAGCGGATATCGAGACTTTTTCAATTAAGTTTCCATTCTTCAATCTTTTTAAGCATTATCTCGTTCCCGTTCATGAATTCGCTACTGAGTCAGAAATTCAAGAATTAGAGGAAAAATATTCAATTTTTACTTATCAACTTCCTAAGATCTCTGCAGAAGATCCAGCAGTCCAACTTTTAGGAGCTAAAGTTGGCGATGTGTTGAAAATTAAAAGAGATAGTCCAACTGCTGGTGAATTCTTGGTTTATCGAACAGTAGTTCCATAATTAAACG